>NZ_JBFREQ010000010.1:0-224338 GCF_052114385.1 Variovorax sp. M-6
CGGCGATAGCGCTCGACCAGCGCATCGCTCACGGCCCAGAAGCCGGGGTCGGTGCGGCGCACCGCGAAGCGTTCGGAGAAGGCCGCATAGTCCGCCTCGGACTTCAGCTTCCGGATCGCGTCGGCCATGGCCGGCAGCTGGGCCGGACTGACCCGGTAGAAGGCATTGGGGTAGGCACCGATCACGCCGGGCACGAGGGTCAGCGCGTTCTCGTCSGGSCGCAGCTCGCGGCGCTCGCCCAGCAGGTGCGAGACGCTCGCATGCCCGGTGTCGCGCAGCAGGCTGAAGGTGGCCGGCGCGGCGCCCGGCGCCTCGACCACCAGCGCGGCATCCTCGGGCAGCCATTGCAGCGATGCGCCGCGCACCGCACCGAGTTCGCGCAGCGGCGCCTGCAAGGACAGCGCCGCACGGCTGAGTTCGAAGCCCGAGGGCAGCACCGGCGCCAGCCGGGTCTTCATCATCTGCAGCAGTTCGAGCCGGGCGTCGGCGGTGCGGTAGTGGATGCCGCTGTCGACCGAGAGCGTGGTGGACGGCCCGCCGTAGACCTGTTCGCGCGTGGCCTGGCTGTCGGCGCGGTACCAGAGGTCGCGCGTCGCGATGCGCTGCGCCTTGGGCAGCAGCGTGAGGAAGTTGAACTCGCCCTCCATCCGCAGGAAGTCCATGTAGAGGCGCGAGTTGAGCTGGTGCCCGACATTGCCGAAGACGTCGTAGTCGGCCACCAGCAGATAGTGGATGCGCTCGAGCAGCGGATAGCCGATGACCCAGGCGGTCTTGGGCGCGTCGCCGACCATGCCCTTGACCACGCTGGCGCTGTCGAAGTGCCTGAACACGGTCAGCGCGGCGTTGTCGTTGCGGCCGTCGCCGTCCCACATCAGGCGCAGATCCAGGTTCTCCGGCCCGCCCAGGCTCCGGGCGAGTTGCTCCGACTTGGCGCGCAGGTATTCGTTCTCGAGCCGTGCGTAGTGGAGCCACGGCGTGACGACGGCCTCGTTGCTGCTGCCGGTGGGCAGGCGCAGCAGGTTGGCATCGCGCGCCAGCAGGTCCGCCTGCGYCTGGTCGTTGCGCGCCGARGGCGCGAGGAAGACCACCCAGAAACGGTCCTCGATGACGTCGAGCGCCATCTGACCGCGGCACACYGGCCCCTTGATGAAGCCCATGATCGTGAACTCCGCCTCGTCGAGCATGAAGCGGTAGCGCGCGTTCACCGGCAGCGCCGCGAAGGTGGCGAAGGGATTGGCCGCGGTCTCGGCGCTGTAGCCCGGCAGGCGATCGACCGCGTAGGGGACATCGAGGAACAGCGCGCGCCAGCGGGCCATGCGTCCGGCGCCCAGCGCGTAGGGCATGTGGGTCTTGGCGACGATGGTCTCGCGCTCGGGCACGAAGCGGTAGTAGACGCGCTCGACTCCGGGATCGTCGACCGGCCGGCGGCTGGCGATCAATTGCACGGGCTGGCCCGGCGGCGTGGCCGAGCGCACCAGCTTGAAGTACTGGCGCCCCGGGTCGTCGTCGAAGTAGAGGTGCGCCAGGAACAGGTGTTCGTAGGCATAGCGGCTGAAGAGCCTTTCCTTCAACGAATCGCCGTTGAAGAAGCGCTCCCACATCGCGATGCGCTGCAACGCCAGCGGCGCCAGTGCCGGTGGCCCCTCGTAGGGCGCGCCGCGCTCGATCCAGCGGGTCAGCACGCCCAGCTCGGACGGGCTCAGGCCCGGCAGGCCGAARGGCATGCCACCGAGCGGCATCTTGCGCTCGTAGTCATCGATCTCGGCGCCGGCCGGGCACATCGCYTCGCGGTCGACGGAGAAATCGAGCCCTCCGCCGACGATGCCGCGGGTCGGCAACGGATGCTTCTCCTTCTGCATCAGCAGCCGGTGCATCAGCCCGGCGGCGCGGTTGGCCTCGGGGGTGGGCGCATGCTCGTTCAGCACCGGAAAGAAGCCGCGCTCGCGCCATTGCGARGGCTGCTCGGCATCGACGAAGAGCCGGGTCGGCGTCGCCGCGAGCAAWCGGGAGGCGTCATAGACCGGCGTCTTGCTGGCGCCGCGCGCCAGGCCTTCCCAGGCCGTGGCCTTGAGCTGGCAGGGCGCGTCGTAGCAGGCGTGGCAGACCACGCAGCGCCGGTCGAGGATCGGCTGGATGGTCTGGGCATAGGACTCGCCCACGGGCGGTGCCAARGGATGGTCGAAGCGCTTCGGGTCGGCCGGCCCGTAGAGKTCATCGAAGCGGTGGAGGGCYACCGTCGTGCAGGCGGCGACCAGRAGGACCAGGATSAGGGATGCGACACGACGCATGCAAATACTCTCGGCTTCAGCTGTGGATCGTGCAATGTACCCGCCAGCGGGCCTGCCGCTAGGGGCAGCGGGCAGTGATCCATTGCCGCCACTGGGCGGCCGCGGCGCCGCGCGCGGCGGCATCGGCGTCGTTCGGATCGTAGGCGCCGAGCGAGCGCCACAGCGAAGGTTCGTGCGAGCGCGTCCAGCGCATCGGGCGCGCCGATCGCCGCCAGGCCCTGGGCGGCGCGCCCGCGAACCAGCGGATCGCTGTCGGCGACCGCGGCACGCAGGGCGTCGGTGGCCACCGGATCGGCGATCTCGGCCAGGCCCTGCGCCGCCTTCTCGCGGATGCCGGCATCGCCGTGCTGGAGTGCGCGCAGCAGAATCGGCGTCGACGCCCGGCCGGCCACCACCAGCATGGCGAGCGCGCGGCCGCGGTCGGTGGCATCGGCCGCATCGAGCCCGCCGAGATCGCCCGGGGCTGCGCTCATGGCCCCCTCGACACCAGCGGCGCCGCCGCGACACGCCCGCAGGGCGCCGTGTTTCCGGCGCGTGGCGCCCCAGGCTGTCGTCCCTTCACATGTCTCATCGCTCGGCTCCTTGCTCGGCATCATCCCCCCGCATTCGCGCCAGGACAACGGCGCCGATGGGCCGCGCTTCACGGCGCCCCCGCGCCGAGAATGGTGAAGCGAATGCGGGCTCAGCCGGCGAGCGGGTTCCGGTTCCAGGGCATCTTCAGGAGCACGCGCGCCATCCCGCAGAAGCCCGAGACCCCTGCGAACACCAGGCCCGCGCCGACGAAGCCGGACAACAGGTGGAACCAGGGCGAGACGGTCGCGCCCAGCACTGCCCCGGCCACGATCAGGGAGCCCGCGGCGATCTGCACCTGGCGCGCCAGCTCCAGCGGCTGCGAGGCGTCCGAGACGACCGGGAGCCCGGCCTTCTTCCAGCCGTCCAGCCCTCCTTCGAGCACGTAGGCATCGCCCGGCGCGCAGGCACCGAGCGCCACCGCATTGATCCGGGTCCGGTTGCCCGAGCGGCAATAGAAGATGACGGCGCCGGTCTCGCCGGCCGGCAGTTGCCGGGCTGCAAGCTGCGCCATGGGAATGTGGTGCGCCTGCGCGATGTGCTCGCGCGCAAACTCGTCGGCGGCACGGATGTCGACCAGTACGGCGCCCTGAGCGATTCGTTCGCGGGCGCCTTCGGGCGTGAGGGATTCGACGGCCATGGTGTTGGTTTCCTTGGTTGCAGAGATTCAGGGACAGAAGATGGTCTTGAGCGTCGCCACGAGCTGTTTCACATCGGGGTTCTCGATGCGGTAGTGCAGCGTCTGGGCTTCGCGCCGGAAGCTCACCAGGCCTTCGTCCCGCATCTTCGCCAGGTGCTGGGACAGGGCCGACTGGCTGAGTTCGACCCTCTCCAGCAGCTCGCTCACGCTCATCTCGCCATGCTCGATCAGCAGGCAGAGCACCAGCAGGCGATGCTCGTTGCCCACGGCGCGCAGGAGGGCCGCGGCCTTCCCCGCCCCTTCCTGGAGAAACAAACGGTCTTTCTTGCTCAGTGCCATGGGTGGATTGTATATTAGTCTTCTCTAATTTAGCAATATCTAATATTATGAGAGCCATCGAATCACCCGACAGGACTTTCCCCATGACCGCACAGGCCGACATCCGGGCCTTCTTCGACGCCGCGACCCAGACGGTCACCTACCTGGTCTCCGACCCCGGCAGCCGCCAGGCGGCCGTGATCGACCCGGTGCTCGACTACGACCACCGCAGCGGCAAGGCCTCCACCGCTTCGGCCGATCGTCTGCTCGAGGCCGCGCGCGAGGCGGATCTGCGCATCGCCTGGGTGCTCGAGACCCATGCGCATGCCGACCACCTGAGCGCCGCGCCCCACCTTCAGCGGCACACCGGCGCCTCGATCGGCATCGGCGAGCACATCCGGGAGGTGCAGAAGATCTTCGGCCCTGCGTTCAACCTGCCGCAGGTGTCGGGCGACGGCAGCGAATTCGACCGGCTGCTGCGCGACGGCGATCGGCTGCCGCTCGGCGCGCTCGACATCGAGGTCATCCACACGCCCGGCCACACGCCGGCGTGCGTGTCCTACCGCATCGGCGACGCAGTGTTCGTCGGCGACACCCTGTTCATGCCGGACTACGGCACGGCGCGGGCCGACTTCCCCGGCGGCAGCGCGCGCACGCTGTACCACTCGATCCGCCGCTTGCTGGCCTTGCCGCCGCAGACACGGCTCTTCATGTGCCACGACTACAAGGCGCCGGGGCGCGACGACTACCGCTGGGAGAGCACGGTGCAGGCGCAGCGCGCGCACAGCGTCCACGTCCACGACGGGATTGCCGAGGATGCCTTCGTCGCCATGCGGCAGCAGCGCGATGCGACGCTGCCGGCGCCGACGCTGCTGCTGCCGTCGATCCAGCTGAACATCCGCGCCGGGCGCTTGCCCGAGGCAGAATCCAACGGCGTGCGCTATCTCAAGATCCCGCTGCAGTTCGCGGGGCGGAACGGCACGGAATGAAAGGCAGATTCGGATGACCTCACAGCTCGCGATCGCGAAGCGGACCGCCTGCGCCCTTCTGGCAGCGCTGGCCGCCGGCCTGCATGCCGAACCCACGCACTGGCGCGGCGACTTCGTCTACTTCGCCGATGCCGCCCTGTTCACCGACTGCGCGAGCGGCCAGCGCTGGCCGGTGGCGATGACCGCGGACGCGGTCGCGCTGCAGCGCAGCTACCTCGAATGGCGCAAGGAACCCGCCGCGCCGCTGCTGGTCAACTTCGACGGCCGGCTCGAAGTCCGCGAGTCGATGGAAGGGCCGCCGCGCGAGCAGTTGGTGGTCGAGAAGTTTCGCTCGGTCGAGCCGGGGAATACCTGCGCCACCGTGGCAACCGTCAAGGGCAAGTGACCCCACTGCACCGCCATTGACGCAGACGACGGCCCCTGGCCCTGACCCCAGGCGAACGCCCTACGCGGCAACCACTTCAGCGCGCGCCAGCCGGCTCCGGCGCCAGGCGGCCGGCGGCGCGCCATATTCGCGCCGGAAGGCCCGGCTGAAGGCCGTGTCGGTCTGGTAGCCCACGTCTTCGGCGATGCTGGCCAGCGGCGCGTTGCTGCGAACCAGCAGGTTGGCCGCCAGCAGCATGCGCCACTGCGTCAGGTACTGCATCGGCGAGCTGCCAACCAGCTGCTGGAAGCGCTCCGCCAGCACCGAGCGCGAACTGCCCGCGGTGCGCGCCAGTTCCTCCAGCGTCCAGGCATGCGCCGGGCTCTTGTGCAGTGCCTTCAGCGCGGGGCCGACGACCCGGTCGCCGACACCGGCGAGCCAGCCGGTGCGCCCTTCGCCCTGCTCGTTCATGTAGAGCCGCAGCACCTCGATGAACAGCACCTCGGACAGCTTGGCAAGCACCCCGGCGCCGCCCGGCCGCGGCGAACGCGCCTCGGCCAGCGCGTAGCGCACCGAGGCTTCCAGCCAGGCGCCCGCGTTCGATCCGCGCACGTTGACCCGGACCAGCGCCGGCAGCCCCGCCAGCACCAGGCCGGCGAGCCGCGCGTCGCAGGCCAGGTAGCCGCACACCAGCCGCGTCGGCGCGCCGCCGCCGCCATAGGAGAGCTGGCGCGGCCGGCGCGCCAGAACGGCGTCGAGGCGCCCGCCGCTGGCCGGCGGCAGCCCGGGCTGCGAACACATGCGGTGCGCATCGCCCTGCGGGAAGACGACCGCGTCGCCCGCGACCAGCCGAACCGGTGGCTGACCGGCCAGTTCGACATGGCACTCGCCTTCGGTGATCAGGTGGAAGATCACCACCCGTTCGGCACCGGGCTCGAGCAGCGGCGCCACCGTGTCGGCGCGCGGCGACTGGTAGCACCAGGGCGCGGTGAACCTGGCGTTGATGAAGATGGCGCCGACCAGGCGCACCACGCGGAGGGTCTCCGACAGGGCGTCCATCAGCTCGCCTTCATCGGGCTTCGATCTCGATGCACAGCGCCACCGGCAGCGCATTCGTCAGCGCACGGGCCATCGGCGAACAGCGGTAGCTCTCTTCGACCAGCGCGCGAAGGCGCTGCTCGGGAACGCCGCGGGCAGCGATCCGCACCCGCATCTCGACGTCGCGCGGGCCCGCATCGACCCGCGTGCCATCGGCGTGCGCCATGCCCAGGAGGCCCCGCAGGTCGGAGCGGCTGCTGGCGCTGACCTCGAGCGCCTGCAGCTCGATCTGCTCCGCCGCCGCGGCCATCGCAATGCGCGTGGCCGTGCAGGACGCGAAGCCGGCACGCAACAGCCAGCCCGGCGTGACCCGGTCGCCGCTGCCACCCAGCTCGGCCGGCATGTCGGTCAGCACCTGGGTGCCATTGGCATGGCTGGCGGCAATCCGCAGGCCGCCTTCCCAGCGCGCGGTGGCCGTGGAATCCTCGTGCAGCCCGGTCTCGGGCCGGCGCTGCAGCAGCGATTCCGAGCGCCGCCATGCCGCCGCGATCTGCTCTGCCGCCATGGTCGATCCTCCGTGTCGGATGCAGGGATGGCCATTGTGAGCGCCTCACCCGACCGGGACCATGGGCGGGATGGGCTATGCCGGTTGGCGGATGAACGGGCAGCGATCCCGGATGGCCGGGCAGGACGCGGCACGGCCTGCGGCGCGACAGTTCGGCAGCGTCTTCCACTCACCCCCAAGGAGCCAAGCCCCATGAACGCACCCGTCGATTTCAGCGCCGTCAAGGCCCGCCAGATGACCGCCTGGGCCAGCGGCGACTATGCCGTGATCGGCACCACCCTGCAGCTGGTCGGCGAGCTGCTGGCCGAGGCCTGCGACCTCTGCTGCGACGAGCGCGTGCTCGATGTCGCGGCCGGCAACGGCAACGCCACGCTCGCGGCGGCGCGCCGTGGCTGCGAGGTGACATCCACCGACTACGTGGCCGCGCTCCTCGATCGCGGCGCCGAACGCGCGCAGGCGGAGCGCCTGCGGGTGACCTTCCTGCCGGCTGACGCCGAGGCCCTCCCTTTCCAGGACGCCAGCTTCGACGCGGTGGTGTCGACCTTCGGCGTGATGTTCTCGCCCGACCAGGCGAAGGCGGCCGCCGAGCTGGCGCGCGTCTGTCGTCCGGGCGGCCGCATCGGCCTGGCCAACTGGACGCCCGAGGGCTTCATCGGCCAGTTGTTCAAGACGCTCGGCAAGCACATGCCGCCGCCGCCGGGCGTGCAGTCGCCTTCGCTCTGGGGCGTCGAATCGCACCTGCAGTCGCTGTTCGGCGACCGTGCGGCTTCGATCAAGGTCACGTCGCGGCAGTTCAACTTCCGCTACCGCTCGGCCGCCCATTTCATCGAGGTCTTCCGCACCTGGTACGGACCTGTGCACAAGGCCTTCGCGGCGCTGCCGCCCGACGGCGCCGCGGCGCTCGAGCGCGACCTGAGGGACCTGCTGAACCGGCTGAACCGCGCCGGCCCCCGGTCGCTGGTGGTGCCGAGCGAGTACCTCGAAGTGGTCGTCGCGCGGCGCTGAACCATCGACACCATCGAAACGGCCGCAGGATCACAGCCGACTGCTACCACCGCCGGCCGCGCCTTTCCAACAATGGCGTCTCCAGAATTCCTGATGGAGACCCACGATGACGCGCAAGATCCTGATGCTCTGCGGCGACTATGCAGAGGACTACGAGACCATGGTGCCGTTCCAGGCCCTGCAGGCGGTGGGCCACACCGTGCATGCGGTGGCGCCCGACAAGAGCGCGGGCGACTGGGTCCACACCGCGATCCACGACTTCGAAGGCGCCCAGACCTACAGCGAGAAGCCGGGCCACCGCTTCACGCTGAATGCGAATTTCTCCGACGTCCGCCCCGAAGCCTACGACGCCCTGGTCATCCCCGGTGGACGCGCCCCCGAGTACCTGCGGCTGAACAGCCGCGTGGTCGAGATTGCGCGCCATTTCCTGGCCACCGACAAGCCGGTGGCGTCGGTGTGCCATGGCGCGCAGCTGCTGGCGGTCACCGGACTGCTGAAGGGCCGCAAGGTGTCGGCCTATCCGGCCTGCCAGCCCGAGGTCGAGCTGGCCGGCGCCGAGTACATGAACATTCCGGTCGACCAGGCCGTGACCGACCGCAACCTGGTCAGCGCGCCGGCCTGGCCGGCGCACCCGGCATGGATCTCCCAGTTCCTCAAGGTGCTCGGCACGCGGATCGAGACCTGAACGCAGGTCGGACGGCGCTACAGTCGCGCCATCCCGTCCTTCCCGCCCCGTGAGGAAATGACCATGTGCGAAGTCTTCATCAGCGCAGATCCGCAGAGCTACGACAGCCGCACCCGGTCGATCCGGCTGCACGGCGTGGTGACCAGCATCCGGCTCGAGAACCTGTTCTGGCAGGTGCTCGAGGAGATCGCCCAGCGCGACGACATGGGCGTGGTGCAGCTGATCGAGAAACTCTACGACGAGTTGGTCGCGGCGCGCGGCGAGGTCGGCAACTTCGCCTCCTTCCTGCGCGTCAGCGCGCTTCGCTATGAAGCGCTGCTGGCCCAGGGCCGGATCCCGGCCGACACCCGGATCGCGATCCGTTCACTCGATGCGCAGGCAGTGCTGCACGCACTGCCGCGCGGCTGGGGCCGACCGGCGCGGGTCGGCGTCACGAGTTGACCTAGTTGACGACCACCGTGAGCGTCGTTCCGGCCGGCACGCGGACCGTCTCCGCGTAGGTGCCCGACACATTGGGACGCGCCACCGGGAAGCTGCCCAGCTTGTGCAGCAGGTCCGGCACCGCCTGCGGCAGCGCCCGGCTGCTGCGGCCCAAGCTCGACGGGTCGATCGCCGGCAGGCTGAAGCCGCCTTCGCTGCGCGCCGGCATGCTGTACTCGGCGATGCCTGCACCGAGCGGGATGACACCGGCCGCGGTCGCCGAGAAGCGGCGCAGTTCCTCGCCGACGCCGGAGCCCGGCCGCTTCGACTTGATGGCAGCGTCCAGCATCGCGATCGAGTCCTCGGTGCCTGTGCTGTTCAGCAGTGCCTTGTAGAAGTCGAGGCCGAACTGGCGATTCAGGAAGCCGCCGAACGAGCCGGTCAGCGCGTAGCTCTCGCAGCTTGCGCCCATCGGCGTCCACTCGGACAGCGTGCAGTTGTAGCTGCCGGATCCGTTGTAGGCCAGGTAGTGGGGAAAGCGCGAATCGCGGATGGCGTTGTGGCTGGGATCGATGTTGAAGCTTGCCCAGTCCTCCATCATCAGCGCCGACATCTCCTCGAGCCAGACGTCGAAGGTGTACTTCGAGCCCATCTTCACGCCGCGGCGATAGAAGTTCTGCATGTGCATGCCTTCGTGCGCCATCGCAGTGGCAATCTGCTTCACGCCGGTCTCGCCGTCCAGGTAGAGCGATTCGGAATCGAGATAGAGGCTCAGCGATTCATTGCTGTAGGCGAGATCGCCTGCGCCCTTCTTGAAGTTGTTCAAGCCCCAGAAATAGCCGATGAGTCCATAGGGCTTGCCGTTGGCGTCGAAGTTGACCAAGAAAATGTCGACCGGTTGACCTCCTCCCGACACCAGCTCGCTGAAGCCGTGCCCGCCCCACAGCGGGCCGCCGGTGCGCACCAGCATGTCGTAGATGCCGCCGGGCGCGGCGAACTTGTCTTCCATGCGTTGGGCAAGCTCGGCCGTGATGCGCGACGGGATCAGTTCGCCGGCCTCGACCCACAGGTTGATCAGGGTGCCGTCGCTCGCTGCGCGCTGGGCGGCCAGCTTCACGGTGCGCTGCGAGCGGTCGTGGAGGTAGATGCTGCGCTGATCGTCGACGGCATAGGCGGCCGACGGCGCCATCGACTTGGAGACCAGGGGCTGGGCCTTCGACTCCGGGCCCAGCAGCCGGCCGAAGCCCGCTCGGTTGAACTCGCCGATCGCCAGCTTTCGCGCCTCGACGCCGTCGCCGGCGTCAGTGCCCTGCACCATCGCCTTGCTGGGCGCCATGCTGCGCTCGACGTTGGAACGCAGCACCATCCCGGCCAGCGCCTGGTTCTGTGCGCTCTCGTTCGTCAACACCAGCGTCACGGTCTGGCCGCCGAGACCGGAGATCGAC
Source organism: Variovorax sp. M-6 (assembly GCF_052114385.1). Classification (NCBI taxonomy): domain Bacteria; kingdom Pseudomonadati; phylum Pseudomonadota; class Betaproteobacteria; order Burkholderiales; family Comamonadaceae; genus Variovorax; species Variovorax sp. M-6. The sequence continues at coordinate 10,328 of NZ_JBFREQ010000010.1, forward strand.
AGCGGAATGTCGGTGGGCGCCTGCGATCTGTTGATGCCCTGCCAGATGCCGGTGCCCGAACCCGAATAGGTGCTGACGTCGAGTGCGCTGCACGACGTGCAGGAGGTCGTGATCGCCACACCGTCCGCCGGCTTCACCTCCGCAGGCGGCGCCGCGGCTGCGGGTGCCGCCATGCCGCCGCCACCGCCACCACCGCCCCCGCCGCAGGCCGAGAGCGACGCGGCGACCGCCACCACGGCTGCCGCACCCCAAAGCAATTCCACTCGTGACCTGCAGCGCATCTTTCTCTTCCTCGTTCGACGGTTGGGCGACGTGGAATCGAAGGCCGGCTCCACGTTGCACAACCCGGAGGAATGCGCGACGGGTCGGCATTCGAAAACTCGGGTTGCAGATGCTTATCGGCCGGCGCGGAGAAATATTCAGGGCGCGGCTCGATCGCCGGCGACGCCGCGGATGGTGCGAACGGAAACAAGAAAGCCGTTGCAGGTCCCGGACCTGCAACGGCTTCTCGTGTTCACGGTGACGGGCCTGCCGCCCGTGCGCCTTCTAGAGCCGCATGAGCTCCGAAATCCTCTGCCCGACGATGCGGGCCCGGCTGCGCGGTGCCGCCGCGGCCCGGCGATGGTCGGCCAGCGATTCGAGCGCCTGGGCGACCGTGTCCGCGCGATCCTCGTCCTCCCCCGGCCGGCTGCGCCAATTCTTGGCGAGCTCGCTCAGCTCGTCGGCGCTCAAGGGCTCCGGCGGGTCATTGACGGTTCGCGCAGGCCGAGGCGCCAGGCCCGCCTGCGGGCTGCCCGCGGGCAGGCTGGCTCGAAGAACGCCCAGCAGCCCTTTGGTGGACCACTGCAGTTGGGGTGAACGGGTGGAGTGCATGTAAGGCATTATGACTAATAACACTTTTGGTTACAAGCCCCCTCCAAATGGACCGGTCCCCGCCCGCGTCGCGGCGCCCACCGAAGGACCGTCTGGACCCTGTGTCAGGCCCGCGGCAGCCGGAAGAAGCGAAACCTCTGGTACAATCCGACCTCCCCGAAACGCCTTGGCCTCTTTCGGTTGCCTGCGCAGGCAAGCCGCATCTCACGCCGGCGCGTCGAAGCCACCACGACGAGAAAAACTACAGGTGACTTCCGCAAGTGAACATTTGCCGTAACGTGGGTCGCGTAAGTGCCCACGGCCACATTCATGAAAGCCCGCCTCGCGCGGGCTTTTTGCATTAACTGCCGCGAGACAGCCCGCCCATGCACTCGACCGGAACCCTGCGCGGCATCGCCGCGATGCTGTTGGCTTGCGCCTTCTTCGCCTGCATGGACGCGCTGCTCAAGAGCCTGGCCGGGCACTACCCGCCGGTGCAGGTGATGGCACTGCGCGGACTCACGGCCCTGCCCTTGGTGTGCCTGTACATCGCCTGGCGGCGCGAGGCCGCCGGCGTTTTCAACCGCGGGCTGCGTTGGCGCCTGCACCTGCTGCGCACCACGCTGAACATGACAATGCTCGTGCTCTTCGTCTATGGCCTGAAGACCCTGGGCCTGGCTGAGGCCTACACCCTCAGTTTTGTCGCTCCGCTGCTGATGGTGCTCATCGCCGTGCCGATGCTGGGCGAGTCGGTCCAGCCGAGGCACTGGATCGCGATCGGGCTGGGCTTCGTCGGTGTCGTGATCGCACTGCGGCCCCAGCAGGGTGCCTTCCTCTCGATGGGCGCTCTGGCGGTGCTTCTGGCCGCAGTCTGCTATGCGCTTTCGAACATGCTGGGCCGGCTCATCAGCCGCACCGAATCGAGCGCCGCGCTGGTCTTCTGGACTACGGCCGGCATGGCGGTGGGCGGTAGCCTGCTATCGGCGCCGCAATGGGTGCCAATCCAGGCCCAGCACACGTGGGTGCTTGCGGGTTTGGCCATCAGCGGCTTTCTGGGCCAGATGGCCATCGCCGAGGCCTTCCGCCACGGCCAGGCCGCCGCCATCGCGCCCTTCGAATACAGCGCCCTCGCCTGGGCGCTTGTGCTGGACTGGTTGTTCTGGCAGGCCGCGCCCGATGCATGGACGCTGGGCGGCGGAGCGCTGATCGTTGCGAGCGGACTGTGGCTGGCGCGAAGCGAAGCGCCAAGGTCCGCGCGGCAAAAGCGGCAGGCCGCCTGAGCCGCGGCGCCATGCGCAAGGACGCGAGGAGAAATACCTGCTTGCCTTCCCCGCCCTGAGGGGCGAGGTTTGACGCGCATCTTGATCAGCGACAACCGACGCAGCCCCGTCTAGCACGCCACTTCCGACGGTTCTACATCCAGCGCCCATGCCATCGCGCAAAGGTGCGACGCATTGACCTTCTCCGCGCTCAGCCCGATCGACGTCGCCAGCGATGCCGCTCCACTGGCGTCGAGCTCGCACGATTCCGCCAGCGCAACGAACGGCCCGTACAGCCCACCACGCGTCCGGACGGCCTCCTGCACCGCCTCGGGCAGTTGCACCTTGGCCAGCACCTCTTCCATGGGAATGCCCAGCACACGGTCGATCAGCGAGAACATGCCTGCGACGAACAGGTTGTTGGATTCGTCCGCCGGCAGCGCGCCTTGTCCCATCAGTTCGACAAAGCGCCCGCGCATGATGGCCTTCTTGGTCATGTACGCCATGCCGCTGACTTTGGTGCTGGTGGCCAGCAGCAGCGACAGCCACCGGAACAGCGCCGAGTAGCCCAGCAGCCCGACGGCGTGGTGCAGCGAATGCACCTCCACGTTGTGGCTGCTGGCGAGCGTGTTGATGTGGCGCAGCAGACGGGCCGTGAGCGATTCATCGTTCTGGAGCGCGGCCTCGATGGCACGAAGGTCCTCGTTGCGCTGAAGCATCTGCATGACCCGAATGATGAGGACGGACGCCGGCTGCAGGTTCGTGCCGGCCTTCAGTTCGGCCGCGATGGCAGTCTCGCCGCGCACAAAGGCGTCGATCCGACGCGAGGCGCATGCGTCGAACTCGCCCCAGCTCGCGATCCGGGTAGCGATCGGCAGGATGGCCGGACCCCCCGGCCGCGGGAGGTTTCGCGCACCATCGACAAGCTCCTTGCGCCCATCGAGCACGTCCAGATGGGTGACGAGGGCCAGGCCGCCAAACGGATCCGCGACTTCGGATTCTTCGGATTCTTCGGATTCTTCGGATGCCTCGGATTCGGGCGCTTCGGGCAACCCTTCCTCGTCGCAAAGCATGATGCTGAAGCCTTGGGCGCGAAGCGCTTCCAGCGCGGGACGCAGCTTCCTGTCGGCCAGTTCAGGCAGGCGCAGACAGAGAACCACACGCTCCGGCGGAAGGGCCTGCAGTTCCTCGAAGACCAAGCCCTCGGCGGTGGCATCGAGGTAGACCATCAGCTTGCCGAGCCGCCAATCCGACTTCGCGCCCGTGAGATTCGAAGCGACGGTGGAGAGCACCGCCCTGAAGTTGTCAGAAGCGCTGACGTCCTCCGACTCCGCGCGCCATTCGAACTTGTAGCCCTTGATGTGTCTTTGCGCGTCCAGCTGCAACGCGTAGGTCAGAAAGCCGCCGCGAGGTGCTGACGGGGTCGATTCGATCGGGGCTGCTGTCGCCTGGTCGGCGGGCGCCGGGGTGACTTTGACCTGATTCCGCTGGAAGATTTTGAAGTGCATTTCGCTTTGGTCCCCTGCCGGCGCGCGTGCGCCTCTTCATTTTCACGACCACCTCGACGCGTGGCCGCGCTTCCATTCATATCGGCAGAATTTCTTGTTTCTTTAGGGGCGCGCCGCCGCCATCCCGACCGGGATCGGTGCGAGATCTGGCTCCAGGCACATGACCGCTACGATGCGGCGCTGGAGGCCCTTGGGTCTCAGGATCCGCCCGGGGCGCTTCGAGGACCGTTGAAGGCCCTGCTGCAGCGCTCGGTCATCTGATACCAGGTGATCTCACCCCTCTTGCGGGATTCGCTCTGTCGCACGCATTCGGGATCCTTGTCGTCGGGCACCTCCGCGGCCTTCGCCTTGGCCTGTGCCGCCTGCGCCTCCTTCAGCTCGCGCCAGCTCTTGGCTTCGTCGGATTCGCAGCCTGCCGCGAACACACCTGCCACGAGCATGGCGGCGAGGATGAAGCGATTCATGGTTTTGCTTTTCATGAGAACCAGAATACGGAACGAGCCGGCAAACCGTAAGGGCAAACAGAAGGAGGTTTCGCCCTCACTTTCGCTCCACGCCACACCCGGTAGTCATTCCGTCTTCCTTCGGTACGATGGCCGCTTTCGCCGCCAGTCGCCTCCCATGCCCATTGAACAGATCCTTCGCCGCTCCGAAGAGCTCGACGAAACGATCGTCAGAATGCTCGACCCCGATACCTATCCCGTGTACGGGCCTGACGGGTTGCGCATGGGCTTGAGCGTCACCGCCGCATCACTCTCGCTCGAGCATGCCCGGGCCCTACGCCTGCTGGTCGCCGGCGGCTTCGTCTCCTCCGCGGTCCCGACCATGCGGATGCAGTTCGAAGCGACGACGCGTTCAGCCTGGCTGCTCTTCGCCGCAACCGACGCCCAGGTCGCTGCCGCCGGCGCGCCGCTCACCGCCGAAACCGAGGAAGCCGCGCGCGACCTGCCAATGGCGACTGGAATGATCAAAGAGCTGGCCAAGGCATCCGCTAACGTGCCGGCTGCCAACGCACCGGCGGTCATGCTGGGGCAATTCAACCGCCTTCAACGCAACGCCCTGAACTCCTTCGTGCACGGTGGCATTCACGCGCTGCGCCGCCATGAGGAGGGCTACCCCGTCCAGATGGTGCGCCAGCTCGTGGAGTGCTCGAACGGCCTGGTGACCATCGGCGCGATGCTGCTGGCCATCCTCTCCGGCGACACCGTGCTGATGCGCCGGATGAACAGGGTCCATGAGGGGTTCGAGGACTGCATCACGCCGATGCTGCCAACCTGAAGCGGCCCTTGATGGCCGGCCGGCGCCCGCCCCGGCATCCTTCCAGTTTTCAACGAGGCAGCCAAGTGGTCGAAGGCACCGGTCTGCAAGTCCGGCGAGCGTTGCTCCACGTGGGTTCGAATCCCATCGTCGTTTCCAACTCGCCTCGCTTGTCTCCTCTATCCACCGGATTGAGGAGTAAACATTTCGCCAGATTTGCCGATATCCAGAGACCATCAGGCGTCGCCCTTACCTGGAGAACACCCATGCGTATCACCACCAGCCCTCGTCGGCCGGCGAGCCGCACTGCGGTGCCCGCCTCCAAGCCCCGCAACCCTGTTGTACAGGCGGTTGTTCACGGGTTCGGCACCATGACCGGGCAGCGCCACCGAGACGCCGTGCGAGCTCGCGAACGCTTCGAACGGCTCGACTTCGATCAGCGCGTGCGTGAGGTCGGCGAGTGGTAGTTCCTGGCGGCCGTGGGCCGTCGCGCACATGGATTTTTCCTCGATAGCTCAGTTGGTAGAGCGACGGACTGTTAATCCGCAGGTCCCTGGTTCGAGCCCAGGTCGAGGAGCCAACCCCCTTGCATATGCAGCGTGCCCATCTTTCGCCGGCAAATCCATATTTCGTTTGAATTCAAATGATTTTGATAGAATCGAAGCCATGGAGTACGACCCTTCCGAACTGCAACACCGCATCGGCATCCGCCTGGTCGGTCTCGCACGGCGATGGCGCCAGGCGCTGGATGCCCGCCTCTCGTCCGCCGGACTGAGCGACGCCACCTGGGCCCCCTTGATCCACCTGCACGAGCTCGGCGGCGGCATCTCGCAGAGCGAACTGGCCGCGGCGGTCGGGCTCGACGGCTCCAGCCTGGTTCGCCTGCTGGACATCCTGGTCGAACAGGCGTTGATCGAGCGGCGGCCCCATGCGGTCGACCGCCGCGTCAAGCTGGTGCACCTGACCGCGGCCGGGCGCCGGACCGTGGCCTCCATTCGCAAGCGCCTGCGGATCATCGAAAGCGAATTGCTGGCCGACGTCGATGACCACGAGGCAGAAGCCATGCTGCGCGCCTTCGAGAAGATCGAAGCCCGGATTGCCGCGACAGGCTGAAGCACACCCGTGACCACCCGCCGCGCGTCCATCCGCCATCTGCTGGCTGCCACCCGCGTCCGCGAGAGTTTCGCCCTCGCGACCCCGCCCTCGCTGCGCAACGCCGCGGTGGCCGGCATGCAGACCTCCCTGGCGGTGCTGATCGCCGTGGCGGCGACCCACGTGTCGCCCTGGGCGCAGCTCGAGGGCTTTCCCGCGCTGGGCGCCCTGGCCGCGCTTTACGGCCGCTTCGCGCCAGCCCGACGGCGCATGGCGATCGTCACCGCGTCGGGCCTGCTGCTCACCGCATCGGTCGGGCTGCTGTCGCTGATCGCGCACGCAGGCGCCGCGCCCGCGGCGATGCTGCTGTGCCTGGCGGTGCTGGCGGGAATCCTGAGCGCGCTGGCGGGCCGATGGCGGATCGGCGCCCCCGGGGCGGTCATCTTCGTCTTCGCGGCCTGCGCCGCGGTCGGGCCCGCAGAGAGCTGGCGCACCGTGGCCGAGCGCACGATCTTCACGGCGGCCGGTGCGGCCGTCGCCTGGCTCGTCTGCCGCCTGACGGATCGGCTGCGCTCCCAGGCACCGGCGCCCGTCGTCGAGATGCGTGAAGCGGCCCCGCCGACGGGGCCTCAGCTGATCGCGGCCGCGCGCATCGCGTTCTGTGCGGCCGTCGCGGCACTGCTGGCCCTTGCCGCCGGCTGGTCCCATCCGGCCTGGGCGGCGATGGGCGCGACGGCGGTGCTGCAAGGCAGCCCTCTGCACGTCACGATGCATCGCGCCGTGCAGCGCACCATCGGCACCTTCGTCGGTTCGGGCATCGCCTGGGTCATCCTGGCGAACCATCCGTCCTTCTGGCTGGTGCTGCTGGCCGTGGTCGTGCTGCAGTTCGTCACCGAACTGGTGATCGGCTTCAACTATGTCTTCGGCCTGATCTGCGTCACGCCGATGGCACTGCTCATGACCTCGCTCGCGACGCCTTCGGCCGCTGCCGGCATGCCCTTGACGCGCGTGCTCGACACGGCGCTCGGCGCACTGATCGGCATCGCGTTCGCGGTGGTGTTCTCGACGCTGGCCGACCGGGCCCATCTGGCGGCGCACCATGCGCGGACGCAGACGCGGCCCGGCTAGGGTGTCGGGTCAGGGCGTGATCGCCACCTTGAGCACCCCGTCGCGCTGGTTCGCGAACAGCTCGTAGGCGGCCTCGATGTCGTCGAGCTTGAAGCGATGCGTCACCAGCGGCTTCAGATCCACGCGCCCCGAACCGACGACGTCCATCAAGCGGCGCATGCGTTCCTTGCCGCCGGGGCACAGCGTGCTGACGATCTTCAAGTCGCCGAGGCCGGCCGAGAAGGCGCCCAGCGGAATCCGCAGGTCGCTCGAATAGACGCCCAGACTGGACAGCGTGCCGCCCGGCCGCAGCACGCGCAGCGACGACTCGAAGGTGCCTTGCGTGCCGAGCGCCTCGATCGCGACATCGACGCCGCGTCCGTCCGTCAACGCCATGATCTGTTCGACCGGATCGCCCTGCTTGAAGTCCACCACGTGATCGGCGCCGAGGCTGCGGGCCACGTCAAGTCGCGCTGGCACCGTGTCGACGCCGATGATGGTGGTGGCGCCCATCAGCTTCGCGCCGGCGACCGCGCACAGGCCGATGGGCCCGAGTGCGAAGACCACGACGGTGTCCCCGATCCTGACCTTGCCGCTTTCGGCGCCCGAGAAGCCCGTGGACATGATGTCCGGGCACATCAGCACCTGTTCGTCCGTGAGGCCGTCCGGGATCGGGCTGAGATTGGCCATGGCGTCCTTGACCAGCACGTATTCGGCCTGGCAGCCGTCGATGGTGTTGCCGAACTTCCAGCCGCCCATGGCCTTGAAGCCGTGCCTGGTGCCCACGCCGTCCTGCGAACCGCAGCCGCACAGGCAGGCGTAGCTGTGGCCGCTGGGCGTGATCGCGCCGGCGATCACGCGCTGGCCCTCCTGGAAGCCGGCGACCGCAGAACCCAGCTTCTCGATCACGCCGACCGGCTCGTGGCCGATGGTCAGGCCGCGCTCGACCGGGTACTCGCCCTTGAGGATGTGAACGTCGGTCCCGCAGATCGTGGTGGTGGTGACGCGGATCAGGGCATCGAGCGGCCCGACGTCGGGAATCGGCTTCTCGTCGAGCACGATGCGGCCCTTTTCGACAAAGATGGCGGCTTTCATTTTCTTCATGGCAAGACCCTTTCTTTCAGTCCGTCCATTGGACGCCATGCGCGTGACGACGGCTTGACCTCGCGCAAGGACGATCCAGAAAACTTCCGCCGGCGCCACCCCCGCGCCGAAGCCCTTCAGCCCTTCGACGTCATGTAGCCCATCCACGGCCAGTAGGTGAGCGCGAAGACGACCAGCAGCCCGGTGGCGGCCGCCGTGATCGCGAGCCCGGTGCGCACGAAGTCGCGCGCCTCGAAGGTGTCGGTGCCGTAGGCGATCATGTTCTGCGGCGCGTTCACCGGCAGGATGAAGCCGAAGCTCACCACGAACTGCAGCAGCATCGTCATGCCCACCACGTTGAGGCCCGGGGTCTGCACCGCCGTGAGCACGCTGATCACGATCGGGATCATGGTCGAGGCCAGCGCGGTGGCGCTCGCGAAGCCGAGATGGATCACGATCAGGAACAGCGACAGCAGCATCAGGATCGCGAACGCGCCGGCCTGCTGCAGCCCCAGGTGGTGGACGATCAGGTTGGCCAGCCAGCCCGCGGCGTCGGTCCTGAGCAGCGCGGTGCCCACGCTGATGCCGACGGCGAACAGCACCACCGTGCCCCACGGAAAGCCGCGCTGCGACTCCTTCCAGTCCATCACGCCGATGCGCGGCAGCAGCATCAGCGCGATGGCGGCGATGGTGGTCGACGAGGTGTCGAAATCGTGCAGCACCTTCTCGGTCGACCAGAAGCCCAGCAGCGCGAGCACCAGCACGAGCAGCTTCCATTCGCGGCCGGTCATCGGCCCGATCGCATCGAGCTGCTGGCGGATCGTGGCCTTGCCGCCCGCGATCTCGGCCATCTCGGGCTTCAGCATCCGGGTCATGACGAAGTAGAGCGCCACGCTGAGCAGGGCCGAGAACGGCGCCCCGGCGATGAACCATTCGGTCCACGTGATGTTGACGCCGAACTGCTTCTCGATGAAGCCGACCGCCACCATGTTCTGCGCCGCCGCGGTCTTGATGCCGACGTTCCAGACGCTGGCGGTCTGCGCCGCGGTGATGACCAGCAAGGCGGCGAAGCGGCTGCGCTTGTCGACCTTGAAGGCCAGGATGAAGCCCATCATGATCGGCATCAGGCAGGCCACCCGCGCCGTGGTGCTGGGCACGATGAAGGACAGCAGGAAGCCCACCGTCATGGCGCCGATCACGATGTGGTTGGTGCGCGCGTCGACCTTCGACAGCACCACCAGCGCGATGCGGCGGTCGAGCCCGGTGGCCGTCATGGCCGCGGCAATGAAGCAGGCCGCGGCCACCAGGGCCACGGCGCTGCTGGCGAAGCCCGAGAGCGCCAGCCCGAGCGCGGCGGCCGTCCCCATGTCGGCGCCGGCCGGCTTGGCGGCATCGGGCGTGTAGGCCAGCAGGAAGATCATCAGGGCGCCGATCACCACCGCGCTCACGGCGTAGTCGAGCGCCTCGGTCATCCAGACGATCACGGCGAAGGCCAGGATGGCGAGCATCACCTGCCCGGCCTGGGGCAGGCCCTGGGCCGCGGGCATCCACACGATCGCGAGCAGGGCCGCGAGCGCGGCGACGAGGCCGGCGCGCTTGACGATCGGGACCGGCGCCGGTGCGGCGGCGGGCGTGGGCGAGGCGATGGCGTTCATGGTTTTCCTGATTGAAAGATCGGATCAATCTTCGGCGCAGGCCTTGCGCCGGCCTTTGACCTGGATCATCCCAGGTGAGCGCGGAACTGGCCGAGCCCGGTGCCTCAGCTGCTGGGTCGATCGACGCGCATGCGCCGCAGCGGCGCGAACGGGAGATCCGTGCCGGGCAACAGGTCGGCCAGCGTGACGCCGTCCAGGTGCGCCATGAAGTCGTGCAGCGCGCCCTGCAGCACGCCCGCGAGCCGACAGTTGCCGGTCAGCATGCAATGGTCGCCCGTGCCGAAGCACTCGACCAGATCGAAATCCGGCTCGACGCTGCGCACCACCGCACCGAGGTTGATGTCCGCGGGCGCATGGGCCAGGCGCATGCCGCCGCCCTTGCCCCGCACCGTCTCGATCCAGCCCTGCAGGCCGAGCTGGTGCGTCACCTTCATCAGGTGCGCCTCGGAAACGCCGTGGGCCTGCGCGACCTCGGCGATCGTGCACAGCCGCTGCGGCTGCTGCGCCACGTACATCAGCAGGCGCAGCGCGTAGTCGGTCATCATCGTCAGGCGCATGGGGCTTTCCGTTCACTTCGTCGCGCGCAGGCGCAGGCCGGACTTGATCGCCGCCGGCGAGTTCGCCGCGTCGACGCGGGGCCGGATCATCATCGGGAAAAAGCGCCACAGGTACAGCGCGAACGCGAGCACCCAGGCGCCGGCCGACGCATGCAGCGCGCCGAGCGCCAGGCCCGTCGGCAGCAGGGCCAGCAGGCGCAGCGCGGCGGCGGCGATCACGAGCAGGTAGCAGGCCACCAGGGTGCGGTCCGCGCGCAGCGGCCGCCCCAGGTGGCCCAGGGCCGTGCGCGTCACCATGCCGATGATCAGCACCGACAGGCCGGCCACGCCGATCACGTGGACCGGCCAGGCCGCGCGCAGCACCCAGCCCGCCGCGTGCGCGGCCGCCGCCAGCAAGCCTGCCCCGAGCGCGGCGTAGCCCAGATAGAGGACCCACAGCAGCGGCGCGCGCCGCACCGCCCAGGGCTTCCAGGCCATGACCTGCCATAGCGCGATGGCACCGGCCAGCGCCAGGGCCGCGGCCATGGCGGGCATCTGGCCCAGCAGCCCGAAGCCGATGGCCAGGCCGCCCGCGCCGAGCTGCCAATGGCCGCTGCGCGTGTGCATGGGAATCGACAGGCCGGGCACCGCGCGCATCGCGAAGAACGGGATCACGCGGCGCGCCACCAGCAGCGCGATGACCGCCATGCACAACAGGCCGGTGTCGAAGCGCTGCATCAGCAGCGCGTGGTCGCCCAGCCAGGCCGCGCGCAGGTACAGCGCATCGGCCGCGCCGAGCGCCAGCACGAGCAGCGGCACGCCGTAGTTGCGCTGGCTGCGTGCGCCGTAGATGGCACGACCCAATGCGGCCGCGGCCCAGGCGAAGAACAGCAGCTCGCAGCACGCGGCCAGCCGGAAGGCGCCCTGCCCCGGCAAGAGAAAACCCACCCGCGCCAGCACCCACAGCACGCCCAGAAGACCCAGGGCGCGCCCCTTCAGCGGATTGATCCCGGTCCAGTTGCTGCCCGCCGTGAGGAGGAAGCCCACCGCGATGGTGGCGACGAAGGCCCAGAGCATCTCGTGTGCATGCCAGGTGACGCCGGCGAGCGTGCCTCCGAGCCAGCCCGGCGCGAACACCCACAGGGCCACCGAGATTGCGGCCCAGAAACAGCCCGCCAGGTAGAGCGGCCGGAACCCCATTTCGAGGAAGGCCTTCCATTGCGGCGGCGCCCTCGCCCCCTCGGGCTCCTCGATGCGAAGCAGCTCAGCCATGCGGCAACACCGCGGGCAGTGCATCGGGGTCGCGGCTCGCCTGGTAGCCCATCCACAGGCTTTGCGCGATGCGCTGCGCCATCGCCTGCGCCTGCTCGGCCATGGCGCGATTGGGTTGCGCGTCGGTGGTCTCGCGGAACAGGCCCAGCCAGCGCTCGAACAGCGCCGCACTCAGGCCGGGCAGCACCGCGTGCTTGGGCATCGGCGCGCCGGTGAAGCGCCCGGTGCGTCGAAGGATCGCCGACCAGAAGTCCGCCAGCCTGGACAGGTGAAGGTCCCAGTCGTCGACATGCGCATCGAAGATCGGGCCCAGAACGTCGTCCTGGCGCACCCGCGCATAGAACGCATGGACCATGCGCGAGATTTCTTCCTCGGTGCACAACTCGGTGGCAGTCAATGTCCGCTCCTTGGCTTGCCGGTGGCAGGCCCATAAGGTCCATTGTAAATAAATCTTATGAGGCCGATCCGGCAGGCATTTCACGGCCATGCCATTGAAGATATAACAAAATATGGAAAAATCGCCCTCATCGCCACGCCACCCATCTCGTGTAGCGCTCAATCAAGCAAAAACCAAGGACAAACCCTTAACAATGCGAGTTTTTGCTTGCGATTGACCGCTTAACTCGCCAACAATCTTGTTATATCAAAGATAGAAAAAACGCCATCCATGCCTTCCACGTGCTCACCCCTCGCTGTTGCCGACGCTGTCGAGGCGCATGGCGACTTGAAGGTCCGGGTCCGCAGCGTGCAATGGGAGTGCGACGGCATCTGCTCCTATGAACTGGTGGATCCCGCCGGACGTCCCTTGCCGCCGTTCGAGGCCGGCGCGCATGTCGACGTGCGAATCGACGGCGTCGGCGTACGGCAGTACTCGCTCTGCAACGATCCCGCCGAGCGCCATCGCTATGTCGTGGCGGTTCAGCGCGACGACCATGGGCGCGGGGGCTCCAGGACCCTCCACGAACGGGTCCGCCCGGGCGACCTGCTCCGGATCTCGGTGCCACGCAACCGCTTCCCCCTCGCCCTTGAGGCCGGATCGTTTTTGCTCATCGCAGGCGGGATTGGTATAACGCCGATCCTTTGCATGGTTCGCACGCTGATTCGAGAGGGCAAGCCCTTTCGCCTGTATGTGTGCACGCGTTCGAAGGCCCGCACGCCGTTCCACGACGAACTCCAGGCGCTGTCCGCCCACGGGCAGGTGCATTTCGTCCACGACGGCGGAGAGCCCGCCAGCGGCCTGGATCTCGACCGGCTGCTGGCGTCGCCCCGCTCCGGGGAACATGTGTACTGCTGCGGTCCCGCGGCCCTCATGGACGCGGTGGCGTGCAAAGGGGCCGGCTGGGACGCCTTGCGTTTCGAACGCTTCGGCGTCGCCCCGGAGAGGGAGGCATCGGCGCCGCCGGGATTTGCCGTGCAGATCCGCAGCACCGGCCAGGTGATCCAGGTGCAGCCGGACCGGTCGGTGCTCGAGTGCCTGCGCGACGCCGGCATCGAGGTCGAAAGCGCCTGCGAGCAGGGCATCTGCGGGACCTGCGCCGTCGGCGTGGTGTCGGGCACGCCCTTGCATCGGGACGAGGTGCTGGATGCGAGCCAGCGCGAGGCCGGCCGGCTGATGATGATCTGCGTGTCGCGCGCAGCGCAGGGAGAGTGCCTTGTCCTCGACCTCTGACGCCATGTCCGACCTCAACAGCGGCGCGCCGGCGCCTCTCGATCTGTCAGCCGGCAACCTCGAGGACCAGATCTACCACCGGCTGCGCGAGGCCCTGAGCTCCGGCCGCTACAAGCCGGGCCAGAGCTTCACGATCCGCTCCCTGGCCGAGGTGTACGGAACCAGTCCGATGCCGGTGAGGGACGCGCTCAAGCGCCTCGCCGCCGAGAAGGCGCTCGACGTGCTGCCGAACCGATCGGTGGTGGTGCCGCTGATGTCCCGCGCGCGTTTCCAGGAGATCCTGCGGGTGCGCCTGAGCCTGGAACCCGCGGTCGCCGCCACGGCCACCGAACTCATCGGACTCGAGGACATCCACCGCATGGCGGAGGACGACCGGCGCATGCGCCAGGCGCTTGCGGACGGGGATCCCAAGCAGTACCTGGCGCTGAACCAGCACTTCCACTTCCGGCTCTACAGCGCGGCGCATTCGGTCGTGATGATGCCGATCATCGAAAACATGTGGATGCAGGTCGGCCCCTACCTGCACGAATTGTTTGCGGCGAGCCGTGGCATGCAGTCGTCCACCGAACACCACGCCGAATTGCTTCAGGCGCTGCGGCGCAAGGACAGCGCCGCGGTCGCCCAGGCGGTGCACAAGGACCTGGCCGATGCCGCGGACGTCGTCATCGCCAGCAACCATTTCGCCGGCGACGGCGGCAACCCGAGGAAGTAAGAGCCATGACTGTCGAATCAACGAACCCGACGACGACATCGTTCCAGACCATTGCGATGCCCGTCCCCCGAGAAGTCTTCCCGCCCCAGGGCGTGGGCGGCTACGACCAATGCTGGTATCCGCTGGCCTTGTCGAGCGAGGTCGCCGCCGGCGAAGTGATCGGACGCGCGTTTCTCAGCGGCCGCGTCGCGATCTTTCGCGGCGAGAACGGCAAGGCGGTCGTGCTCAGCGCCTATTGCTCGCACTACGGTGCCGACCTGTCGGTGGGCAAGGTGATCGGCAACAACCTGCGCTGCGCCTTCCACTACTGGCAGTACGGCCAGGACGGCAAGTGCAACCACATCGCCTCGGGCGACCGCATCCCGGCCGCCGCGATGCAGTTCCGCTTCCCGACGCTGGAGGTGGCCGGCATCATCTGGGCCTTCAACGGGCTCGAGCCGCTCTACGAGCATCCGCTGGCCGACATCAACGAGGCCGACTACGTGATCCGGGCCACCAAGATCAGGGACTTCCCGATCGATCCCGGCCTGTTCATGTGCAACACCTTCGACTTCCAGCATTTCCGCGTGGTGCACGGCCTGCGCCCCGAAGGGGATCGCGATCCGGAGCCGACCTTCGAGCAGTACCGGGTGCTCTACAACATCAACATGAGCCCGCCCGACGGCTACGCGCTCGAGTACCGGCTGGCCGTGGTGGGAACCAACAAGTTCGTGATCGACGGCAAGTTCGACGGCAAGCGGGTGCGCGGCATCTACGCAGCCACGCCCACGCCGAACAACCACTCGGCGAACTTCATGGTGTCGTGCGCCCCGCGCGCGCCCAGCGGCTCGGCCGAGGAAGCCGAGGTCGAAGCCCTGCTCGACACCGTGACCAAGCTGCGCGACCGGATCGTGTCCGAGGACTGGCCGATCCTCAGCGCGATGCGCCATCCGCGCTTCGGCCTCTTGACCAAGTCCGACACCATGCTCGGCCGCTTCGTCCTCTATCTGCGCAAGTACCCGCGCGCCCATCCCTCCGCCGCCTACATCGGCTGACCCACAACCCGCCGGAACCCCCATGTCCACAGAAATCAGCTGCGCGAGCCTGTGGCCCGCGCTGGAAGAAACACGCAACTACAGTCAGGCCGTCAAGGTCGGCAACGTGATCCACGTGGCCGGGACGCTGGGCCTTCATCCCGACGGCACGCTGGTCAGCGACGTCAACATGCAGATGCAGACGCGGCAGGCCTATGCCAACCTCGATGCCACGCTGGCGAAGTTCGGCGCGACGCGAGCCAACGTGGTCAGCGAGACCGTGCTCGTCACCAGTCTCGAGCAGGCGCGCGTGGTCGACCTGCTGGGCCAGGCGTATCGCGACGGCCGCCCACCCGCGCGCACCATGGCCGAGGTGACGCAGCTGGCGATGCCGACCGCGATGATCTGCATCAGCTGCATCGCGGTGCTCTGAGCCATGGCCCTCATCGCCATCGTCACCGGCGCGGCGCGAGGCATCGGCGCGGCCACTGCCATCGCGCTGGCGCGGCGCGGCGTCACGCCCGTGCTGATCGTGCGGGAGCCCGCCGCCGCGGCCGAAGTGCAGCACGCCATCGCGGCCACGGGCGGCACCTGCGAGGTCATCGGCGCCGACGTGACCGACCTCGCGGCGGTGCGCGAGGCCGTGGCTCTGACGCTCGATCGCCATGGCAAGGTCGACATCGCGGTCAACAACGCCGGCGTGATCCACCCGATCGGGGCGCTGGCCGACACGGATCCGGGCGCCTGGGCCCGCAATGTCGAAGTCAACCTGGTGGGCCCCTACCACGTGTGCCACGCGGTGCTGCCGTCGATGCTGGCGCGGGGCAGCGGGGTCATCGTCAACGTCTCCAGCGGCGCGGCCCATGCGCCGCGCGAAGGCTGGACCGCGTATTGCAGCGCCAAGGCGGGCCTGTTCATGATGACCCGCGGCCTGGCGCTGGAGTATGGAGAGCGCGGCGTGGCGGTCTACGGGCTGCAGCCCGGACTCATCGACACCGGCATGCAGGTCAGCATCCGCCAGTCGGGCATCAATGAGATCAGTCGCGTTCAGCGGGCATCCCTGGCCTCGCCGGACCGGCCGGCCTCGGTGATCGCCTGGCTGTGCTGCGACGCCCCCGGCGATCTGAGAGGTCTCGACCTCAGCATGTCCGACGACGGCCTGCGCGAGCGCGCAGCGCAACAGGCCGGCGACCCAACCCTTCATCGAGCCTGGCAAGACGCATGAACAACAACAAAGTCATCATCACCTGCGCGATCACCGGCTCGATCCACACGCCGACGATGACGCCGCACCTTCCAGTGACCGGCAAGCAGATCGCCGACGAAGCGGTCGCCGCGCATGCAGCCGGCGCCGCCATCGTGCATCTGCATGCGCGCGACCCGGTGGACGGCCGGCCAACCCAGGACCCGGCGGCATTCAAGGACTTCCTGAGCGAGATCAAGGAGCGCTGCGATGCCGTGATCAACATCACCACCGGCGGCTCTCCGACCATGTCGGTCGACGAGCGACTGCGTCCGGCGCTCCAGTTCGAGCCGGAGATCGCGTCGCTCAACATGGGCTCGATGAACTTCGGCACCTACGAGATGCTGGCCCGCTACCAGAACTGGAAGCACGAATGGGAGGCCGACTATCTGGCCGGCAGCGAAGACCGCGTGTTCAGGAACACCTTCAAGGACATCGCGCGCATCCTCGAGCTTTGCGGCGGCAACGGCACCCGCTTCGAGATCGAGTGCTACGACATCGGCCATCTCTACACGGCGGCCCACTTCCTCGACCGCAAGCTGCTGCAGCCGCCGCTCTTCATCCAGTCGGCCTTCGGCATCCGCGGCGGCATCGGCACGCACCCCGAGGACGTGATCCACATGCGGCGAACGGCCGACCGGCTGTTCGGCGACGCCTACCAATGGTCCGTGCTCGCCGCCGGCAGCCATCAGATGCGCGTGGCGACGCAGGCGGCCCTGATGGGCGGCCACGTGCGCGTCGGCCTCGAGGACAGCCTCTGGCTCGACAAGGGCCGCCTGGCTTCGAGCAATGCAGAGCAGGTTGCCAGGATTCGGCAGATTCTCGAATCCCTCGGCCTGCAGATCGCCACGCCGAACGAGGCCAGGGCGCTGCTGCGCCTCAAAGGCTCTGCGCGGGTCGCGTTCTGAGGCCGGCGCGCCGAACGTCGCCCACCGATTCATTCCACCCATCCACCACGAAGGAGCTTCCGACATGCTGAAAATCCACAACCCTCCCACCATCGCGCCGCCGCTGCTGCCCACCTATTCCAACGGCATCGAGGCACCCGCGAACGCGCGATGGCTCTACACCGCGGGCCTGGTGGGCGTCGACAAGGCCGGCAACGCCATCGCGGGCTTCGAGAACCAGGCCGAGGCGATCTGGCAGGGACTGGTCGCGGTGCTGGAGTCGGCCGACATGACGGTCAACGACATCGTCAAGATGAACGCCTTCGTAGTGCATGGCCAGGACATGCGCAGCTACGGCGCCGTTCGCAAGAAGTACCTCGGCGAACACAAGCCGGCGTCGACCATGATCACAGTGCCGGCGCTCCTGTCGCCGGACTACCTGCTCGAAGTGGAAGTCATCGCCGCCAAGGCCTGAGCTTCGCTGCCGGGCGCGCACGCGCCCTGTCCTGCCCTTCCTCTGACGAACCCCATTCATGGAGTGAAACATGCCCTTCGCCGCTTTCAACAGAGCATCGCGCATCCTGATCACGCTGGGCCTCGGCACGGCACTTTCAGCCACAGCATTCGCCCAGAAGGCCGTCACCGTGGCCGGCTGGGGAGGAGACAGCCAGGACGCGGTGGTGAAAGGACTGCTCGGTGCCGCCAAGCCCATGGGCATCGAACTGCGCGAGGACCGGCACGGCGGCTTCGCGGGCCTGAAGGCGAACGTCACCTCGGGCAAGACGACCTGGGATCTCGTGGACATGGGCTTCTCGCGCTGCGAGCAGGCGGCCGCGGGCGGGCTGCTGGAGAAGCTGGACTACAAGGTCATCGACGCGAAGAGAATCGACCCCGCCTACGTCCGCCCCTCCTACGTGGGCGTCTTCAGCTTCAGCTACGGCATCGCCTACGACGCCCGCAAGTTCGCTTCGGCGGCGCCGGCCAACTGGAAGGACTTCTGGGACGTCAAGAAGTTTCCCGGCAAACGGGCGATGTTCAACCAGGGCCCCTATGTGCTCGAGGCGGCGCTGATGGCCGACGGCGTGGCGCCGGCCGATGTCTATCGCCTGTTGGCGACGCCGGCAGGCGTCGACCGCGCATTTCGCAAGCTGGCCGAGATCAAGCCGCATGTGTCCGTGTGGTGGAGCTCGTCGGGCCAGGCCATGCAACTGATCCGCGACGGCGAGGTCGACATGATCATGCTGGCGAACGGGCGCGCTGGCGCGCTGGTCGACGACGGCGCGAAGATCGGCTTCTCGTTCGACCAGGCATTGCTCGAGATCGAATGCCTGATGGTGCCCAAGGGCGCGCCCAACGCGGCCTCGGCGATGCGGCTGATCGACGCTGCGCTCGAACCGCAGGCGCAAGCCAGGATGGCGACGATGATCGAATACGGGCCGGTGAATCTCAAGGCCTACGACAGCGGCGCGATTCCAGCCCAGCGCGCCGCCAAGCTCCCGACGGCCCCGCAGAACCTCGGCAAGCAACTCATGACCTCGCCGGAGTGGTACAGCTCCCCGCAAGGCATTGCGGCCATGGAACAGCTCGCCCGGTTCATCCAGAAATGAACGTCGCAGCCCACATCACGAACCGATCCACGCTCGGCCCCGCACACGCCGCGCCGGCGCACGGCGCGGCGAGCCGCGCCGGGACGGCGAGGCGGGATTCCCTGTCGATCCGGGTCGAGCACGCCTGCAAGCGATACGGCAGCGTCAGCGTGCTCGAGGACGTCTCGCTGGACGTGGCTCCGGGAGAGTTCCTGACCCTGCTCGGGCCGTCCGGGTCGGGCAAGACCACGCTGTTGAACATCCTCGCCGGCTTCGTCTCGATGGACGAAGGCCGCGTGTTCTTCGGCGATCGCGACGTGTCCACCGTCTCGCCGCACCAGCGCGACCTGGGCATCGTGTTCCAGCAGTACGCGCTGTTCCCGCACATGAACGTCCATGCGAACGTGGCCTTCCCTCTGCGCATCCGCAAGGTCGCGGAGCACGAGATCCGCGAGCGCGTGGACTGGGCCCTGAAACTGGTCCAGCTCGACGGCCTGGCCCAACGCCCCATCGGCGCGCTGTCCGGCGGCCAGAAGCAGCGCGTGGCCCTCGCACGCGCCGTCGTGTTCGAGCCCAGCATCATCCTGATGGACGAGCCGCTGTCGGCGCTCGACAAGCAGTTGCGCGAGCGCATGCAGATCGAATTGCGCCAGTTGCACGACAAGCTCGGCACGACGACGATCTACGTGACGCACGACCAACGCGAAGCGCTGACCATGAGCGATCGGATCGCCGTCATGAACCACGGGCGCATCGTGCAGCTCGACCCGCCGCGCGCCTTGTATGACGAACCGGCAGACGCCTTCGTCGCGGACTTCATCGGGGAGTCGACCTTGATACCCGTGGAATGGGTGTCCTCCGAAGTGGTGCGACTGGGCCAGTTGCGACTCGCCACCTCGCGCCCCGTGCCTCGCGTCGAAGAACTGTTCCTGGCCGTGCGGACCGAAAAGCTCCTGCTGCACGGCGAGTGCGCCGAGGCCAGCAACGTGATCGTCGCGACCGTGGACGACGTGATCTTCCAGGGCGAGAGCCTGCTGCTGATCGCGCGCCTGCCCGAAGGGCAGCAACTGACGATGCGCCGGCTGTGCAACTCCCCCAGCACGGCGCGGCTCCCCGGGCCGGGCGAATCGGTGCAGCTGTCGCTCAGACCTTCCGACACGGTGGTGGTGCCGCGGGCCCAGGCCACGCGAACGCGCGCGTGACCGGAGACCGCCATGACACCTGAGCTTTCCTGCACACCTTCGGCGCCGCCCTCCGCACTGCGCCGGCGCGCCGCGCGCTCGCGCGACGACTGGGCCCTGCTCGGCCTCTGCTCTCCGGCACTGGGCATCGTCTCGGTCTTCCTGCTGATTCCCCTGGCCTGGCTGGTCTGGCTTTCCTTCCGGTCGGCGGACGGCTTCACCTTGCAGAACTATGCGCGCCTGGTCACGGACGAGGCCTACATCAGGAGCCTCTGGCTCACGCTGCGGCTGTCGGTCACCGTCACGGCGCTGTGCGTCCTGCTCGGCTATCCGCTGTGCTACATGCTGGCCCATATGCGCCCGCTCGCGGCCCGCCTCTGCCTGTTGCTGGTGATCGTTCCGTTCTGGACCAGCCTGCTGGTTCGAACCTACGCCTGGCTGGTGCTGCTGCAGCGCAAGGGCATCATCAACAATGCACTGCTGTCGAGCGGACTCATCGACGAGCCGCTGTACCTGGTGCACAACCCCACCGGGGCGCTGATCGGCATGTTCCACATCATGCTGCCCTTCTTCGTGCTGCCGCTCTATTCGGCGCTCAAGCGGATTGATCCCGACTACCTGAAGGCGTCCGCCAGCCTGGGCGCATCGCAGCTCGAAACCTTCTGGCGCGTCTACTTTCCCCTCTCGAGACCGGGCCTGGTGGCCGGCGGAATGCTGGTCCTGATCCTGTGCTTCGGCTTCTACATCACGCCGGCGCTGCTCGGTGGCGGCAAGACGCTCGTGATCCCGATGCTGATCGAGCGCAACGTCAATCTGTTCTTCGAATGGGGCGCGGCAAGTTCCGTCGCCGTCGTCTTCCTGGTGGCGGTGTTGCTGCTTTTCGCCGCCATCAACCGCCTGCTGTCGGTCGAGCGCCTGTTCGGCGGAGCCTGAGCCATGTCTGCAAATACCGCATTGCATCGAACCGGCCACCTGCGCCGGCTGTGGCTCTATGCGATCGGAGGAGCGACCCTGTTCTTCCTGATCCTCCCGGTACTCATCGTGATACCGATGTCGTTCTCCAGTTCGCGCTTTCTCGATTTTCCGCCGCCTCACTGGTCGCTGCGCTGGTACGAGGCGTTTCTCGGATCATCCGACTGGACCCAGGCCACCCTCGTCAGCCTCAAGGTGGCGGTGCTCACCTGCCTGTGCGCCACGCCGATCGGTGTCGCTGCGGCCTATGCCATTCATGCGAGCGAGAACAAGGCAGTCAAGCGCCTGCAGACCGTGCTGCTGCTGCCGCTGATGGTGCCGAACATGATCGTGGCGATCGGCGTGTACTTCGTCTATGCGCGACTCAATCTCGTCGGAACGATCGCCGGACTTGTCTTTGCGCATGTCATGCATGCCATCCCCTTCGTCCTGATCACCACGCTGGCAGGCTTGCGGCAGTTCGACATGACCCTGGAGAAGGCCGCGCGCAGCCTCGGCTGCAGCCGATGGCAGGCGTTCCATTCCATCACGCTGCCGCACATCTCCTCGAACGTCGCGGCAGGTGCGCTGTTCGCTTTCGTGACCTCGCTCGACGAAGTGATCATCGCCATCTTCGTCTCGTCGGGAGCCAACACCACGTTGACCAAGATCATGTTCACCACGCTGCGGGACGAGATCGATCCGCGCATCGCCGCCGTGAGTTCGATGCTGATCGTCATCAGCCTGGCGATCGCCCTGACGGGCACGCTCATGCACGCGACACGCCAGTCGAACAGGGAAAGCGGCTAGAAGCACGCCCCTAGCTCTCGCCGTACGCCTTGCGAACAAGGTCGACCTGGCGGTGGCAGTCCATCTTTTCCATCAGCATTGAGATCTGCTTTCTCACCGTGTTGATGGAGATGGCCTGCAACCGGGCGAACTCGCCGGGGGACTGGCCTGCGACGAGCGCTGTCAGCAGCCGCTCTTCAGCCGCCGTGAGCCCGTACGAGGCGCGCAAGACACCTGACGAGACATGGTTCACGGCATCGTTGAAGCGCAGTCGCACAAACACGAGAGGTTCATTGCCGATGCTCAGCCTTCGGTCCGCGCGGACGAGATCCAGCACGCACACTCCCCCATGTTCGCCAGGGATGGAGATGGCGAGATGGCCGTCGAGCGCGGACAAGCTGCGCAGCGCAGCGCTCAAGCGCTCCCGTACCTCGGGCCGGGGATGCCACAGCCGGCCATTGCGGTGGCGCAGCGAAGCGCGTTCCCACATCAACTGCTGCGCGAAAGCGGACTGCCGAATCACTCCGCCCATCGGCGAGACCAGGCACGTTGCCTCGCCCAGGGAGCGAAAGGTGGAATCGGCCGCGTCGATCCATTGCTGCGCTTCGGTCCGCCGGTTCCGGACCGCTGCTTGAAGCGCGCGAGTGAAGGTCCGAACGGACTCGCTCTCCAGACGCTTGCGCGCGCGGTCGAGCGGAACTTCTCGCTGGATCGTCAACCCTCCGCGGCGCGAAGGACTCTCCTCGACGATGAAAGTCAGCATCTGCCGCATGCGGTGTCTACACATGAAATCCACGTAGTAGCTGCTTCTCTCGAGCGAGGCGCGCGAAAACAGCTCGTTCGTGTCGAGCCATGTTCCTTCCACGGTCCCGAGCGCCCGCGGGACGACGATATCGCTCGCGTAGAAATGGTCCGTGTACTCGGCCAGCGCCGCCGTCGACACGTTGCACTGCTGGACCGTCAGGAGTTCGCTGTTGCCATCCAACAGGATGAAGCTGGCGCTGTCGCCGCCTACGACCTGGCGCGAGCACTGCAGTATTTCGTCCCAGGGGGGCGTCGGGTCGGAGAGATGCCGCACCGCCTCGAGCGCGCGGTTCAGGACGATGGCCGAGGTCATCGGACACGCCTCGACGGCCGCCGCAGAGAACTTCTTCCTCCAGGCTCGGGCTTCATCACCCCTCCAGTCCGTTGTTCTTGGCTGCTCCCCGGGCCGGTTCACGGTGTGGCCGCGCCCTGTAAGCAACGAATACTTTGGTTTCTGGAATTTGCGATGGTTGAAGGCCCCTGTCAAGTGATCGGGCGGCCGAGAGCGGCCGGGCAAAAAAAACCCTGGCCAGGTGGCCAGGGCGTGAAGCGGAAAGGCGCGTCTGTCTTCTGCTCAGGGCCGATAGACGGCCGCCCCGGTATAGAACGACATCTGCTTCAGGCTGTTCGCCGACAACTGAAGGTAGTTGAACTGCGTCCCTTGCGCGAACTGCAGAACACCGGTCGACGAATCGCAATGCGCATCGGACACGGTCGCCCTGGAGCAGAACACGGCGGCCCTGCGCGTCGAGCTTGCCAGGTTGGCACTGCTGTCATCGAACGCCGCACCCACCGCGTTCCCGACGGTCGGCGCGTATCCGAAGATGGTGAACGAGTTCGGCGCAACGGCCAGCGGCGGCACGGTGTAGGCGTCGCCACCACCCATGGTGTTGAAGTAGAACGCGTTCGGCGTCGTCGCATTGGGCGGACCGAAGATGTACCGGCCCGTGCCCGAAGTCTGCGCGATCAGCAGCGCACGCATGTCCGGCGTGAGCTCCGCGAACTTGACCTGCGTCGACTCGGCCAGCGTGAACGGCCGCTGCAGCGTTCTCTGGGATTGAACGACATTGGGCTTTTGCGGGTCCACATGGAAGAACTCGAAAGTCCAGACACTCTGATCCGGCAAGGCTGCAATCTGTGCGTCGGTGTACTGCGGCGACACATAGTAGAGATTGTCGATCGTCGAAGGACTGCCCGGCGTCGACGGTTTCTTGTACGCGGCAGCGAGACGGACGAACGACGAATTGATCACCGTGCCGTCAGGCTTCCTGATGCGCAGCGCGTCGGAGCCCACTGTCGGCACGAAAGTCACCGTGGACCCGTCAGGCCCCGTGGCGACGATCTTGGTGAAGATGCTCGCGCCATTCACGTCTTTGACGTTCGAGAGGCTGAAGTTGTAGCCTACGTTGAGGTAAGTCGAGTCGGGCGCGTTCACGAACTCGCGGATCTGCACGGACGGCCGGACCGCCGCTGAGTAGACATGCTGGTTCCCGACCAGCTTCATCTCGCCGCCGACGGCGCGAACCACCGTGATCTCCGCCGAAGTGTTCCCCAACGTATCCAGCGTCCTGAAGGTCATGACCATGTCGCCGTTGGGTCGGAAGAACTCCAGCACGCCGCTGTCGAAGATGGCCCCGGTCGCGCCTGGCCTGAAGAGACCCGAGAAGGAGCCATTTCCCGAAGCGTCGCGCCCGACCTTCGAGCCGTTGTGGAGGTATGTCGATGGATCGTCGTTCACGAAGGCTGTTCGACAGGTCGGCGCCTTGACGTCCGCGGCGCCTCCGACGACCGCCGCAGTGTCGTTGGGCGCATTGACGCGTTGCGAAAGCGGCAATGCATAGCAGGCCGTGATTTTCGCCAGCAGCGCGGCAATCCCCAGCGAGCTGCCGGGCGGCACGAGCGCCGCCGCGGTCAGCGTCGAGGGGAGGGTTGGCGGCGGCGCGTCGCTCCTGAACACGATCGCAACGGGACCCGTGTCCGTCGCGGTGGCCGGACGCGCACGCACGGTGATCTCGATGTTGGCCGCCGTCCCGTCCGGCTTGATGCTCACGGCGACAGAATCGAGCACACGATCGTGCCCGGCACCGTTCGCCGAGAACTCGCCCGTCAAGGGATCGGTCGCGTCGCCGATCGCATCCAGAAGGGGCTTCAACGCGGCCAGGAGCTGCGCCACCTGCGCCTGGATCTTCGAGGGATCCAGTGCGGCCGGATCGACCTTGATCGCAGCCGCGAGCAACGACGCATCGCCCGCGGGAGACAGGCGGGACGCAATGATCGAGGTGAGCGGCGTGACATTGACCCGTCCGCCCGTCGCGTTCGCGCTCACGCTGTACAGCACACGCGAATCTTCCCGCGCCGTGATCACCAGCGGCATCTGGGTGGTTGCCGGAAGCTCGCAGGCGTACGCCCCTTGAGCACTCACCACCGTGTCGCAGACGGTTGCGCCTGTCTTGTCCACCGCCGTCAATTGCGCGCCGGCGAACGGTGCGCCCGATGCCACGACACCGGACATCGTGACCGCACCGGTCGGCGTCGCGGGCGCCGGGGCCGGGGCCGGCGCGGGGGCAGGCCCTGCGGCCGGCGCTGGAGCGGACCCGACGGGAATGAACCCCTGGCCTCCACCTCCGCCGCCGCAAGCGGCCAGTGCGAGCGTCATCGCGCTGGCCGCCAGCAACCCCGCACGTCGGGCGGAAGTGTCGATTCCATGAGACCAAGCGGTGCGGGGTGGCGGGCAGGCCGCCGGTACGTTCTGTTCCTGATTCATGGTGCTTCTCCTCCTGGTGGTTCCAGGTTGAGTGCAGCGTATTCAGCGAGCAATCGTTAGGGCAGGTACGAACTGATGTTGACAGGCGCCCTGGAAAGTGTTCCCGGGCGCTTCCGTCCTCCGGACTGACTACGTACAAACCCCACTGTTTCGTTCCCGTTCAATACATATAGTCCGTATAACCGGACAACCTGACATCCAACCCCGGACGTCGGCCAGAACGGGAATCCAGAGCCGCCGCGGCGTGACCCGCGACAACGAGACCGTGATCGCCCCATGAGCCCTTCGCCAACGATCGACCGTGACTCCCCGCTGCCGCTCTACGCGCAGGTCAAGCGCAGCCTGCAGGCGAAGCTCATGGCCTGGCCGGCGGAGGACGACCGCTTCTACACCGACCAGGAACTGCAGCGCATCTTCGGCGTGAGCCGGGCCACGGTTCGCCAGGCGCTGACCGAACTCGAGGTCGAAGGCCTGGTACGCCGGCGCCGCGGCTTCGGCACTTTCGTCAACCGCGACAAGATCGAGGAGTCCTTCGCCGCGCGCAGCGACTTCTCGGGCCAGTGGGCGCAGAGCGGCCGTTCGCTGCGGGTCGCCAACCTCAAGGTCGAACGCACTTCGTGCCCGGCCCACTTCGCCAAGGCGCTGGGCCTGCCCGCGGGCACCGAGGTGCTGAGCATGGAGCGCCTGCGCCTGTCGGGCGAGGTGCGCGTGGCCTGGGACCTGCGCTACATCCCGCTCGCCGTCGCCGGCGAGATCGCGCTCGAGGAATTCGAGAACGTCTCGCTGCTCCAGGTGCTGCGGCATCAGGTCGCGATCGAGCGCGCCGACACCCAGATCGAAGCCGCCCTGGCCGACGAGGAATATGCCGAGCGACTGAACATCCACCCGGCCGCGCCGATCCTCGTGCGCGAGATGACCTACTTCGCCGCCGGAGGTACGCCCGCCTTCACCGGCATCTCGGTCTATCGCGCCGACCAGGTCCGCTACAAGTTCAGCGGCCCGCTCGAGACCGATGGCGACATCGGGCGCTCCGATGTCCGCATCAAGGCCGTCCAGCCCGCCGAGGCCTGAAGCACCCCCTTCCTTTCCTGCATCGGCCTGCATCCATGGCCCCAACTTCCACCGTTGTTCGAGGAGTGTCGTGATGAAACGTGAACTGTTCCCGAAGATGTCTTTGTCGGTGTTGCTGGCGGCGACCTTGTCGTTCGCCGCAACGTCCTCCGCGTTCGCGCAAGCGACCGTGAAGGTGGGCTCGATCCTGTCCGTCACCGGCCCCGCGGCCTTCCTCGGCGAAGACATGAAGGCCGGCATGGAGCTCGCGGTCGAGGAGATCAACGCCAAGGGCGGCGTGGGCGGCAAGAAGATCGATTGGGTGTTCTACGACGCCGAGAGCCAGACCCAGAAGGGCCTGACCGCCACCCGCCGCCTGCTCGACCAGGACAAGGTCGACATGATCGTGGGCGGCGGCAACATGAGCGGCATGGCGATCGCGATGCTCGGGTTGACCGAGAAGGCTTCGGTGCCCTTCATCTCGACCGAGGGCGCCATGGACATCGTGACGCCGGTGGCCGAACGCCAATGGACCTTCAAGAGCACGGCCGACGACGAACAGGTGATGGAGCGGCTGGCCGACTACTTCGCCAAGAAGGGCATCAAGAAGATCGCGTTCCTCGGCGACTCCAGCGGCTTCGGCCAGGGCGCCGCGGTGCAGCTCAAGAAGGTGGCGCAGCGCCGCGGGCTCGACGTGATGTACGAGAGCTTCAATCCCTCCGACACCGACCTCACGCCGCAGCTCGGCAAGATCAAGGCCGCCGGCGTGCAGTCGGTCATCTGCTGGACCGTCACGCCCGCCGGCGTGGTGTTCCTCAAGCAGGCGCAGCAGCTGGGCATGGAACAGATGAACCTGATCCACAGCTACGGCTTCGTCGACAAGCGGTACATGGACCTGGCCGGCGATGCGGCGAAGAACGTGCTGCTGGTCTCGGTCAAGTTCCCGGTCGGCGCGCAGTTGCCGGATGGCGATCCGCAGAAGGAGCGCATCGCCGCGCTGACCAAGGCCTTCGAGGCCAAGTACAAGCGCAAGCCGAACCAGTTCGCCGCGCAGACCTACGACGCGATCTACCTGGCGCGCACGGCGATCGATCGCGCGGGCGGCACCGACCGCACCAAGGTCCGCGACGCGCTGGCGGGCATCGACAAGTGGCCGGGCGTCGGCGGCGTCTTCAACTTCAGTCCGCAGCGCCACTCGGGGCTGTCGAAGGACGACCTGGTGCTGCTGAGCTACCGCGACGGCGCCTTCCAGCTGGCCGACTACAAGTGATCCATCGCGAAGGAATGCAGCCATGACCACCGCCACAGCCACCCCCGCCGCCGCGGCCCGGGCCCTGTTCCCCGATGCCGCCACCATCATCGATGCGCCCGAGAGCCGATTCCCCTTGAAG
Organism: Variovorax sp. M-6; assembly: GCF_052114385.1. NCBI lineage: Bacteria > Pseudomonadati > Pseudomonadota > Betaproteobacteria > Burkholderiales > Comamonadaceae > Variovorax > Variovorax sp. M-6. The sequence goes on from NZ_JBFREQ010000010.1 coordinate 37,989, forward strand.
CTCGGCGTCGAGAACCGGCGCATCCGCGAGCTGTTCCACACCGCGACCCGGATGCAGTGGAACCCGGCCACCGACATCGACTGGGACCAGCTCCACCCCGAGCAGTACACCGATGAACAGCGCCGCGCCGCGCGCATGTACTGGAGCCGGCGCGCCTGGGGCGAGTACGGCGCCATCTCGGAAAGCCCGGCGCTGCAGATCCGCTTCTGCCACGAGCGCTGCCCGCCGGACATGGCGCTGTTCTTCTCGATCCGCTCGCAGGAGGAATCCCGCCATGCCGAGGTCTGCTACCGCATGGCCGAGGCCCTGGGCGGCTACTTCGACCAGCCGGCCGCGGTCGCGTTCCAGGGCTCGGTGGCCTCGCACGGCATCCGCAAGGTGGCGCTCGATCCGGCCATTTCGCTCGAAGGCACGATCGCGGCGCTGGTCTGCGCGGCCGAAGAAATCGCCTTCGACGTGTTCCGCCACCTGACCGAGATCACGGTGAACCCGGTCGCACGCCAGGTGGTCAAGGCCATCCTGCGCGACGAGGTGCGGCACTGCGCCTTCGGCTGGGCCTTCCTCGACCAGCGCATGCCGCAGATGAGCGCACAGGAGAAGGACGTGGTGCGCCAGGCGGTCATCAACATGATCGAGAAGGTGGAGCTCAACGGCTACCACAGCTCCTGGCTCGCGCCCGCCAACCCCTCGTCCACGGCCGAGATGGAGGTCGACGAGATCACCCATCAGGCAGGGCTGGGCGCGACCACCGAGGCCCTCGAGAAGCCGGTGTTCCTCCAGTCGATCGCCGCGATGCGCGAGCGCATGCGCGACAACTGGGGCATCGAGATTCCGATGTTCCGCCACCCGAAGATCGAGGGGCCGTTCTAGGCGCTGCGCGCCGATGGCCCGTTGCCGGGCCTTCCCCCTCCCCGTCTTCCGCCGCCCGCCTTCTTCGTCGACCTTGCCCAAGGAGCATCCCCGTGCCGCACCCCGATTCCACCGCCGCGTCGCCCGCACGCACCCCGATCCGCGTCGAGCGCCGCTTCCCGCTCGACCTGCGCCAGTCCGACCAGGCCATCCGCACGCTCTACGAGGATTCGAAGAAAGCCCGCTGGGCACCCGAGCTCGACATTCCGTGGGACGCCTTCGATGCCGGCGCGCACGACCCGGCCGCGCTCGACGCCGCACGCCGCGTCTGGAGCCGCCGCGCCTGGCTCGAGTACACGGGCCTGGCCGAAACGCCGGCGCTGGTGATCCGCTTCTGCCTCGAGCTCGACCGCGAGGCCGACCCCAAGTACTTCCTGACGGTGCGCAACACCGAGGAGGCCTGGAACGTCGAGTCCTTCCATCGCTATGCCGAGGCCTGCGGCGGCTACCTGGACACGCCCGCCGACCCGCACTGGCAGCCGCTCTTCAACCGCGGACTGCACCGGGATGCGCTCGATGCCGACCGTTCGCTCGACGGCCATGTGCTGACCCACTGCACCTTCGGCGACGGCCTCGAGCATGCGCTGGCCGGCGCCTGGCTGGCGCAGACCCGCGAGCCCGTCGCCCGGGCGCTGCTGGCGCGCTGTGTCGAGGCGCGCGAGCGCCATGCCCGCTTCGGCTGGCTCTACATCGAGCGGCGCGCGCCGCTGATGTCGAACGACGAGCGCAGCGCGGCCGTGCAGGCCCTGGTGCAGCACCTGGTGCAGGTCGAGCTGGCGGGCTCGCGCTGTGTGGGTCTCGCGACCGCGATCGACGCCTCGACCGACATCGCCGACCTCGACCGCGTGGCCGCGGCGGGTCTCGGCGCCGCGACCGCGGAGGCCGAGGTGCAGGTCTTCAGGCGATACCTCGCCGACTGCCGCGAACGGCTCGACGCCATCGGCATCGCGCTGCCGGCACTCGACCATCCCCGGCTCGGCCGCCTCTGACCATCGAGCATCTGGTGGATCAACTGCCCAACCTGTTGCTGTCCGGCATTTCGACCGGCAGCGTCTACGCGCTCGTGGCGCTCGGCTTCAATGTCATCTTCAAGAGCACTGGCGCGATCAACTTCGCGCAGGGCGAGTGGGTGATGATGGGCGGCATGGTCGCCGCCGCGGCCGTCGCGGCCCAGGTGCCGCTGGGCTTCGCGGTGCCTTGCGCGATCGCTGCCGTGGTGCTGCTCGCGCTGCTCAGCGAGCGCTTCGTCGTGCGCCGCCTGCCGGCCCAAAGCCCGCTGACGGTCACGCTCGTGATGATCGCGGTCGCGATCTGCTTCAAGAGCCTCGTGATGCTCGTGCTCGGCAAGAACCCGATGAGCCTGCCGGGCTTCTCGGGCAGCACGCCGATCGTTCTCGGCGCCTTGCGCATCCATCCGCAGACCCTGTGGATCGTCGGCACCTGCGCGCTGGTCATGGTCGGCGCGCACTGGTTCTTCGAGCGCACCGTGCTCGGCCGCGCGATGCGCGCGGTCGCGGCCCAGCCCGAAGCTGCGGCGCTCTGCGGCATCGAGCCGCGCATGGCGATGGCGCTGTCCTTCGGCCTCGCGGCGGCCTTCGGCGCGATCGCGGGGATCGTCATCACGCCGCTCACGCTGACCTCCTTCGACCATGGCACCGTGCTCGGCTTCAAGGGCTTCTCGGCCGCCATGCTCGGCGGCCTCGGCAGCCTGCCGGGCGCGCTGGTGGGCGGGCTGCTGCTGGGCCTGCTCGAGGCGCTGTCGGGAGGGCTGCTGTCTTCGCACTTCAAGGATGCGGTCGCCTTCGTCGCGCTGCTGGCGACGCTGTTCCTGCGTCCCTCGGGTCTGCTCGGCCGCCATGCCGTGGAGCGCGTATGAAGCATCCCGCCGCCCTTCCCCTCGCGTCCTCGCCGCTGCGCGAGCGCAGCCTGCGCATCCGTCACGTCGCCGTGGTCTGGATCCTGTTCGCCGCCTGGCCGCTGGTCGCCGGCAACGACTATGTGCTGAGTCTCGGCATCTTCTTCTTCATCAACCTGCTGCTGCTGGGCGGGCTCAACCTCGTGATGGGCTACGGCGGACAGATCTCGCTGTGCCAGGCCGGCTTCTTCGGCCTGGGGGCCTATCTGTCCGGCGTGCTGTCGGTGCGCTGGGGCGTGCCGCCGGCAATCGGCGCACTGGCCGCGATGGCCGGCGCGGCGCTGTCGGCCTTCGTGATCGGCCTCCCGGCACTGCGGCTTCGCGGCCATTACCTGAGCATGGCGACACTGGGCTTCAACGCGATCCTGTCGGTGCTGTTCAACGAGCTGGTGTCGGTCACCGGCGGGCCCAACGGGCTGTCGGGCGTGCCGCCGATCGCGCTGTTCGGCTTTGCCTTCGACACGCCCGCACGCTTCTTCTGGCTCGCCTGGCTCGGCGGCCTCGCGGTGATGCTGCTCGTGGCTTCGCTGCTCGCAAGCCGCGCCGGACGGGCCTTGCGCGCGGTCTCGGGCAGCGAGGTGGCGGCCGACAGCATGGGCATCGACCCGTTCCGCAGCAAGCTCGCGGCCTTCATGGCCTCGGCTGTGGCCGCGGGGCTGGCGGGTGCGCTCTACGTGCACTTCAACCAGTACGCCTCGCCGGAAACCTTCAGCTTCTCGGCCTCGGTGCTGCTGGTGGTCATGGTGGCCATCGGCGGCTGGGGCCGGTACTGGGGTCCGCTGTTCGGGGCCGCGGTCTTCACCGCTGTTCCCGAATTGCTGCGCCGCATCCAGGATGCCGAACTGCTCGTGTTCGGCGCCGGCATGGTGGTGGTGCTGCTGTTCCTTCCCGGCGGCATCGCGAGCCTCGCCGCCCGCCTCGGCCGGCGCAGGAAGACCGCGGCCCCGGAACCCAAGAAAGAAAAGGTGGCGCGCCATGGCCTTGCCTGAAGCAACCCTGGAGCGCGGGCCCGCCCCCGGCATCGCCGCCGCACCCGCGCCGGGCCCCGCGCTCGAGGTGCGGTCGCTGAGCGTGAGCTTCGGCGGCCTGCACGCGGTGGACCAGCTCTCGTTCACGGTCGCACCCGGCATCATCAAGGGCATCATCGGCCCCAACGGCGCCGGCAAGACCACCCTGTTCAACGCCATCGCCGGCGTCACGGCGCCCACGCTCGGAAGCGTCAGGCTCGACGGCCGCGACATCACGGCGCTGCGCCCGCACCAGCGCGCGGCGCTCGGCCTCTCGCGCACCTTCCAGAACCTGCAGCTGTTCCCGGCGATGAGCGTGCTCGAGAACGTCATGGTCGGCGCCCATCCGCGCCTGGCCGGCGGCTGGTGGTCGGGCCTGTTCGGCGGCGCGCTGGCCGAGGAGCGCAGCGCCGAAGCCGAAGCCTGGCGCCTGCTGGCGCTGCTCGGGCTCGAGGCGCGCGCGGGCACGCTCGCGGCGGACCTCGGCTTCGCCGATGCCAAGCTGCTCGAGATCGCGCGGGCGATGGCCTCGAAGCCGCGGCTGCTGCTGCTCGACGAACCGATCGCGGGGGTGCCGCTGGCAGAGCAGAACCGCATCCTCGAAGTGATCCGCGCGGTCAATGCCGAGGGCGTGACCGTGGTGCTGGTCGAACACAACATGCGGGTCGTGATGAGCGCCTGCGATGAGATCCTGGTGGTCAACCACGGCAAGCGGCTCGCCGAAGGCCGGCCTGCGGAAGTCTCGCGCAACCCGGAGGTGATCCGCGCCTACCTGGGTGGGGAGGCGGCGCATGCCTCTGCTTGACATCCAGGGCCTGCATGCGGGCTACGGTGCCTCCGACGTGCTGCACGACGTCGCGATCGCGATGGAGCCCGGCTCCTTCCATGCCTTGATCGGGGCCAACGGCGCCGGCAAGTCCACCACGATGAAGGCGCTCTCGGGCCTGTTGCGGCCCGTGCGCGGTTCGATCGCCTTCGCGGGCGAGGACATTGCGCGGCTGCCCGCTGCGCGCATCGTCTCGAAGGGCTTCGCGCTGGTGCCCGAAGGCCGGCGCGTCTTCGGTCCGCTGAGCGTGAAGGACAACCTCCAGATGGGCGCCTTCACCGACCTGTTCCCGCGGCGCAAGAGCAACCTCGAGGATCGGCTGGCCTTCGTCCTGTCGACCTTTCCGCGCCTGGAGGAAAGGCTCTCCCAGGCCGCGGGCACCTTGTCGGGCGGCGAACAGCAGATGCTCGCCATCGGCCGCGCGCTGATGTCGGGCCCCCGCCTGCTCGCGCTCGACGAACCATCGATGGGGCTGGCGCCGGTGATCGTCGAGCAGGTCTTCGCCGCCCTCAAGCAACTGCAGCGCGGCGGGCTGACGATCCTGGTGTCGGAGCAGAACGCGAGCATCACGCTGGCCCATGCGGACATCGGCCACGTCATGGAAAGCGGCGCGATCACGCTTTCCGGCGCGGCTGCAGCCTTGCGCGACGACGACCGCGTGCGGGAGGCCTATCTTGGACTTTGAACCCGCCGACCTCCCGGTGCTGCCGCCGGTGGACCCGACGCTCGAGAGCGAATACGCCCTGCGCTCGCGGCACCCCGAGCGCAATGCGGTCTACGAGCGCCAGGCGCGCGCGAGCGCCGATCTGCGCCGCGGCATGCAGGGGCTCCAGACCCGGCGCTATGCCGAGCCGAAAGGATGCCTGCTCGACTTCCTGCCCGCGCCGCAGCCGGCGACGGCGGCCGCGCCGCTGTTCGTCTTCATCCACGGCGGCTACTGGCGAGCGCTGGATCGCGGCATCTTCACCTTCCTGGCGGCCCCCTGGCTCGAGCTCGGCATCCACGCGGCCTTCATCGGCTACGACCTGGCGCCGGCACTGCGGGTGTCGGACATCGTCGCCGAGATCGGCGAGGCGATGGCCTGGCTGCGCGGGCACGCGCAGGAGCTCGGCGTCGACAGCGCGCGCATGCTCGTGGCCGGCCATTCCGCGGGCGCGCAACTCGGCGCCTGCGTGCTCGACGGCCCGCAGGGCTGGCAGGCCGCCGCCTTCGTCGGCGTCAGCGGCGTCTACGACCTCGAGCCCTTGCGCCACACCAGCATCAATGCCGACATCCGGCTGGACGAACGCGAGGCGCGCGCGATCAGCCCGATGGCCTGGCCGGCCGAGCGCTCGACGAAGCACCTGCTGGTCGTGGGCGGCGCCGAGACCGAAGGTTTCCGGGGCCAGTCGATCGACTATGCCGAGCACCTGCGGCGCGCGGGCTGCGCGGCGGCGCTGCGCATCGTGCCGGAGCGAACCCATTTCGACATCCTCGACGACCTCGGCGATGGAAGCAACGCGCTGTTCCGCGATGCCTACGCGCTGCTGGACTCACAATGAAATCCTCATCTCCCATGGCCATGAAAAAACACAACCCCTCCACCATCGCCGCGCCGGCCGGCGCCTACTCGAACGGCGTCTCGGCGCCCGGTGGCGGCCGCTGGCTGCACATCGCCGGCCAGGTCGCGATCGACCTCGACGGCACGGTCCCAGAGAGCTTCGAAGCGCAGGCGCATGTGGCCTGGCGCAACCTGCTCGCCGTGCTGGCGGATGCCGGCATGGGCGTGGCCGACCTGGTGAAGGTGAACCACTTCCTCGTGGACGCCGGCGACATGGCGGCCTACGCGGCCGTGCGGGCCGGCTACCTCGGCGATGCGCGGCCGGCTTCGACGCTGCTGATCGTGCAGGCGCTGGCCCGTCCGGCGTGGCGGGTCGAGATCGACGCCGTGGCCTGGAAGGCGCAAGGTTGAGACACAGGCGTGGCGGCCCGTTGAACGCCGCATCGAAGCGATGACTTCGCCCTCCTCGCCGGCCGCGCATTCGCCACCCGAACCGCACGCCGCGATGGCGGCGCTTCTCGCGCGCCTCGCGGCGGCCCGCAGCGGGCAGCCGAGCCGCTATGCACTGCCCTTTCCGCAGGCGCGCGCACAACTGCTGGCCGAGCGCGAGCCCTGGCTCGACGACGGTCCGCCGTGCGAGCTGTCGTCGCGGCGGATCGAAACCCAAGGCCGCCCGGTCGGCCTGCAGATCGTGCGGCCGCGACGCTGCGAGAGCGATCGCGTGGCGGTCTACCTGCACGGCGGCGGCTGGTGCGTGGGCTCGCCGCGCACCCACGAGGCCATCGTGCGGCGGCTGGCCGAGGCCCTCGGCTGCGAGACCTGGTCCGTCGACTACGCGCTGGCGCCCGAGCATCCCTACCCCGCGGGCCTGCAGGACTGCATCGCGGCGATCGAGCAGGCCGCGCTGGAACACCCGGGCGCGCGCCTGATCGTGGCCGGCGACTCGGCCGGCGCCAACCTCGCGCTCGAGGCGGCGATCCGACTGYGCGATCGCCATCGCACCGAGGGCCGGCAGAAGGAAGGCGCCTGGCCGGATGCGCTGCTGTTGTTCTATGGCGTCTACACCCGATCGTTCGCGGGTCGCAGCATGACGGCCTTCGGCGACGGCCGCCATGGCCTGTCCGTTGCTGCACAGGAGCGCTATCTCCAGGCCTACCTGAGCGGGGAATCCGGCGCCAGGAGCGATCCGGACGCCGCCATGCCGCCTCACACGGCCTTTGCGCTCGATGGCGGTGTCGACCTCGGCGCCCTGCCGCCGGCCTTCCTGCTGGCGGCCGAGATCGACATCCTTCACGACCAGACTCTCGCCATGGCCACGGCGCTGCGAGCCTCCGGCAACGCCGTCGAAACCATGGCAGTGCCCGGGGTGACGCATGGCTTCCTGGCCTATGGCAAGGCGCTGCCCGGCGAGGTGGATGGCGCGATCCGCGCGGCGGCGGACTTCGCGCTTCGAGTGCTTCGATGAAGAGGTGAGGCCGGCCGCGCCGAGGCGGACAATGGCCTGCGCAACAGCCGGAGACTTCGAATGACCCCCACCATCACCGCCTTTGCACAGTCGCCCGATCGCGGAAAGGGATTGGCGCGGGACATGCGCGTTCGCTGGGCGCTGGAAGAAGTGGGCCAGCCTTACGAGGTTCACCTCGTTTCGTTCGCCGAGATGAAGGAGCCAGCGCATCGTGCGCGTCATCCTTTCGGGCAGATCCCGACCTATGAGGAAGGCGATCTTGTCCTGTTCGAGTCGGGGGCGATCGTGCTCCATCTCGCGGAAAGCCACCCTGGCTTGTTGCCGGACGATGCAAAGGCAAGGGCGCGCGCGATCACCTGGATGTTTGCAGCGCTGAATACGGTGGAGCCGCCTATCGTTGATCGCGGAATCGCCATGCTGACCGAACGCGACAAGGTCTGGTTTGCGGAGCGCTTGTCGATCCTCGACGATCGCGTCCGTGTGCGGCTGGGCGAACTGGCAGGCCGGCTTGGCAACGCGGACTGGCTCGACGCTGCATTCAGCGCCGGCGATCTGCTGATGGTGACCGTGCTGCGCAGGCTGAGCGGATCGGGTGTGCTGGAGGAGTTTCCGAACCTCTGCGCCTATGTCGCGCGCGCCGAAGCGCGACCGGCCTACAAGCGTGCCTTCGACGATCAACTGGCGGTTTTCACTGCAAGGCCACCGGGCGCCTGAACAGTCCGCTTTCTGCCCAGCGCCCTGCGGAGATCGTGCTGCCTGCGCCTGATGTTTGACGGCGAGGACTTCAAGTTTGCTCCGCGCTGCCGATATCCGGACGTGGCAGCAGGCCCTGGCATCGCTCCGTGCGACGCCCGCCCGTGTGCCAAGCCCTTGTCCGCGCGTCTTCCCCTCATGAAAGTGGAGTCATGAATCTGCGAAATCTCAAGATCGGTGTGCGCCTTGGCGGCGGTTTCGCAGCCATGCTGCTGCTCATGGTGTTCATCTCTGGCATCGGCATCCTGCGGCTCGATGCCGTGGCCGAGTCGACCTCCGTCATGGTCGAGGAGGCGCTGGTCAAGGAACGCCTGGCCAACCAGTGGGCCAACCTGCTCGGCCCCAGCATCGTCCACTCCTTCGGTCTGGCGAAGGCCACCGACCCCGAGAACGAGGCTTATTTCAAGAAGAATCTCGGCGAAGGCATCGCATCGATCAACCCGGTCCAGCAGCAGATGGACAAGCTGCTCACCGAGCCGGACGAACGCAAGCTCTTCCAGGCCGTGGTGGACGCGCGAAAGCTGGTGCTGGAGCACCTGGGGAGCATCAACAAGCTGAAGGCCGCCGGCGACCGCGAAGGCGCCAGCAAGCTCGCCGATACGCAATACCAGGCAGCCCTGGCCGTCTACAAGCAGGCGGTGCACCAGATCGCCGACGCCCAGCGTGCGCGGATCGACGTCATGGCCAAGGAGATCCAGCAGCACCACCGCAGCGGCCGGCTGATGCTGATCATCCTGTCGGGCGTGGCGGTGCTGGTCGGTGCGCTGTTCGCGTGGCGGCTGACCGTCGGCATCGTGAATCCGATGCGTGGCGCGGTCGAACTGGCGGAAAAGGTGGCTTCCGGCGACCTCAGCACCCAGGTCAGCGCAGGCTCGCGCGACGAGGTCGGGCAACTGCTGACGGCGCTGAAGTCGATGAACGACAGCCTGTACAAGGTGGTGGGCGAGGTGCGCAATGGCACCGACACCATCGCGACGGCATCGAGTCAGATTGCCTCGGGCAACCAGGACCTGTCGTCGCGCACCGAGCAACAGGCCAGCTCGCTGGAAGAGACGGCGGCCTCGATGGAAGAGTTGACCTCGACAGTCAAGCAGAACGCCGACAACGCCCGCCAGGCCAACCAGCTCGCCCTGTCCGCTTCGGAAGTCGCCGTTCGCGGCGGCAGCGTCGTGAGCCAGGTGGTCGACACGATGGGTTCGATCAACACCTCGTCGCGCAAGATCGTCGACATCATCGGCGTGATCGACGGCATCGCCTTCCAGACCAACATCCTGGCGTTGAACGCGGCTGTGGAGGCTGCCCGCGCTGGCGAGCAAGGCCGCGGCTTCGCGGTGGTCGCATCGGAAGTTCGCAGCCTGGCGCAGCGCTCGGCCGCGGCAGCCAAGGAAATCAAGGGGCTGATCGACGACTCCGTGGGCAAGGTCGAGGCGGGCAGCCAGCAGGTGGCCGAAGCCGGCAAGACGATGGAAGAGATCGTGGACAGCGTGAAGCGGGTGACCGACATCATGGGCGAGATCACCGCCGCCAGCGAGGAGCAGACCTCGGGCATCGAGCAGATCAACCAGGCCATCACGCAGATGGATCAGGTGACCCAGCAGAACGCCGCACTGGTGGAAGAAGCCGCCGCCGCCGCCTCCTCGCTGCAGGAACAAGCCAGCAGCCTCTCGCAGGTCGTTGGCGTCTTCCAGCTTGGCGGTCCGCAGCGCGCGCGCGCCTGACCCCGTTCACCCTTCTTCAGAGACAAGAGCGTTCACGCGCGTCACCCTCCCCTTCCTACGGAAGGCGCTGCAACGCGGCCATGACCTCGCTCGCCGGCGGGAGTTCGCTGGTCCGCCAGACCAGCCTGGCATTGCGGTCGAACAGATAGACCTGCGCGCTGTGGCGGTCTCCCGCGGCCGCGCCGCCATTGAACAGGGAGAGCATCGGCTCCAGCGCGCCGGGGTCGGGCGCCGCTGCGCTCCATGCAGGCGCCGCGCCGAAACGCCGCAGCCAGGCGCTCAGCGCAGCGGGGTTGTCCGCGAGCGGATCGACGCTGAGCGACAGCAGGCGGACCGCTGTGCTGCGTTCGGCCTGCAATGCAGCTTGCAGGGCCGCAAACAACGCGCCCTGGATCGGGCAGACCGTGCTGCAGCCGGTGAACATCAGATGGACCGCCGTCGACGCACCGCGCAACTGCGCGGCCAGCGTCGGCACCGCGCCGTCGTGGCGCCGCAGCGGCAAGGCCGGCGCCGCGATGGCCGGCAGCACAGGACCGACGCCGTTGGCTCGGGCCGCCGGCAGCACACCCAGCGACGCCCACGCGCCCGCGGCCAGCAGGCTGCGGCGCCGCGCAGACGCCGGCCCGCATGGGATGGAGCGGCGGTGCACGTTCATTCGGCAGGCTCCCGCGTCAGGTAGTCCCACAAGGCCGCGCACTGGGCATCGTCGGCATCGAAGCGCGGCATTGCGCGTGGCAGCACGACGTGGGCCGGGTCGACGCCGGTGCGCAGCGCGCGGCAGAATGTGGCAGGCTCATAGGACACGGGCGGCCCGCCACGGCGCGGCCGGGCTTCGCGCAAGTGGCGTCGGTCGAGCGGCGTCGTCAAGGCAGAAGGCACCGCGGCAGAAGCACCCGGGCCGACGTGGCACTGGCTACAGCGCGTGGCCGCGACCGGAAGCGACGCGCGGTGCCCGGCCAGCGTGCCGGCGAGCGACTCGGTGCCGTCGAACAGGCGCGCGCCGCGCGTCACCGACGGCGAGACGGCAGGCTCGCGCCATCCGAACCACGCAAGGCCGGCTGCCAGTGTCGTTGCGAGCACCAACGCCATCGACAGTCCCGGCTTGCGCATGTGGCCGGCCGCTACCGGATGTTGAGCGTGCGCGCCACGCTGGGTGCGCCTTTGGCGTCCAGTGCGAACAGCATGTGGTTGCCCGGGAGCACGACGCCGCGCTGGGCCGGAATGCTCAGTTGGTAGTTGCCGTCCGTCCCGGTAAAGGAGAGCGGAATGCGACGCTGATCCGTGTTGACCGAGTGGGTCACCGAGGTCATGCGCACGAGCGCGAAACGGGCCACCGCGCGGTCGGTGCGGACGGCGATCTGGCTCCCCCACGTGGCCGTGGCCGGTGCGGCCGTGATGGCTGGGCGAGGCGCCGGCGAGCCGTCGGGCGCCAACAGGTAGGGCGGCGTGTAGATTTCCACGTCCAGGTGGTCGCCGTCGCAGGCGCACAGCCCGCCGCCGCCCGACAGCACGCGACCGTCCATCAGCAACAGCGCCACGCTGTGATAGTTGCGCGGCTTTTGCATCGGAGGCAAGGTGATGAAGCTCTCGGTCGCCGGACTCCACAGCTCGGCGGCCAACACGCTGTAGGCATCCGAGAAGGGCACCGGCTGCGTCTGGCCTCCCATCACGACCACCTCACCGTTGGGCAGCACCACGCTGTTGACGAAGGTGCGACCGTAGGCCATCGGCGAGACCTTGCGCACCGTGGCCGGATTGGGCGGGCCGGCATTGATGTCGATGATGTAGGCGGTGTTGAAGGCGTTGCCGCTGTCGTGGTTGGGGGCGCCGCCGAGCTTGAGGATCCGGCCCGGGTCGTACATCACGGCGCTGGCGGTCATGGCGTAGGGGTCGTCGCTGCGCGGGCCCGCCTGCACGATGGCGCCGCTGCCGCGCGTGTCGATCCAGTGCATCGCGGCGGCGGGCCCGCCGTGGAACACCCAGCCATCGGCCACGCCGAACAGCCACATGTGATTGTCGCCGCGGTACACCCCGGCTGCGTCCGGGCCACCCAGCGGCGGGTTGGAGGCGTTGGCCGCGCTCGGCATGTCGGCGGGCACACTGGACAGCGTGCGCCAGGTCCTCGTGCTGGCCGACCACAACTCGCCGGACTTGCCCCCCTGTCCGCCGTTCCACGAACCGCCGACCAGGAACACGGAGCCATCGGACAGCGTCGTGCTGGAGTGGTAGGCGCGCGCAATCCCCAGTTGTGCGCCGGCCGCCCAGACGCCCGTTGCCGGGTCGTACAGCGATGTCTTGGCCGCATCGCTGCCGCCGCTGACCAAGACGCTGCCGTCGGCCAGCATGCTGAGGCCGGGGCAGAACATCTGGTGCCCGGTGGCCGTGACCGACACGCTGCTCGAGGTTTGCGTCGCCGGGTCGAACACCGTGGTATAGGTGTAGGCATCGCTGCTGCTGGTGGTGAAACTGGTCGGCGACCGGGCCGCCCACATGAGCAGCTTGCCGTCGGGCAGGTGGGCCGCCGCGGCGGGCACCAGCGGCAACGCGATCGGATCGGACCAGGGCTTGATCGCGGCAGTGGACTGCGCTGCGGTGTAGCCCGCGGCCGTGAAGCGGTATTCGTTGGGCGCCAGCCACTTCCCCTTGGAGCGGGATCTGAGCGTCACCACGATCTCCGCACCGTTGACCGGCAGGTTGGCGACGGTCACCGCTGTCGCGCTGGTCACGGTGTCGTACAGCGGCGCTGCCCCGGCGGGCGACTGGATCGTGAGCCCGTATTGGTTGGCGCCGGTATCGGACCAGGCGAAAGTCGTGCTACGGCCGGACAGCTTGCTCCCCGGCGTCGGACTGGACAGGACCGCGGCCTGTCCATCGGGTGGCGGTGTTGGTTTGCCTGCGGAAGCGAATGCGTCTTCGCGCTTCGCTGCAAGCGAAGGGGTGGTCGCGCTGGACGATCCCGGAGACATGCCCTGAGTGCTGCCGTCGCCGCCGCCGCATGAGGTCAAAAACGCCAGGGAGGCATAGACAAGCCCGAGGCCGGTCCATCCGGATGGAACGCTTGACATCGCTCCCCCTTCTTCGTCGTCGTGCAATCGTGCAATCGTGCAATCGTGCAATCGTGCAATCGTGCAAGACTAGCCCTCGCGCGGCAAGAATCAACAGAAGAAACACTGAGAAGATCGCGGCAGCCGCATCGCTGCGCCGGCGGACATTGTCCGGCGTTGCGCATGCAGAAGCGGTTTCGGCGTTCCAGCCGAACTCGCACAGTACGATCCAGCCCCATGGAAAACCAAGACCAACCGCTCCGCTCGAGATCTCAGCGTCCATAGGCCATGAACCTGAGCTACTTCTGCCCCTTCTTCGCCGCAACCATCGCGGGCGTCTTCGTTGCCGGTGGCGTCTGGAAGCAACTGCGGCCCCACGCGATCGGCTGGGACGCGGTGGTCGCGGCCACCCTCCTGACCGGTGTCGCGATTGCCATCATCCGCATTCCGCTGAATCCCTGAACCAGCGACCGGGCAACCACGCCGGGGCGGCGTGGGAGTGAGCGCCTCAGGACTCCTCCCGCCATGCGGCACCATCGCGCCCGACCAGCGCACTGGAGGCAGCGGGCCCCCAGGATCCGGCGGCATAGGGCCTGGGCATCTGGTCGGAAGCGCGCCAGCCGTCCAGGATCGGCTCGCACCATCGCCACGCGGCATCCAGTTCGTCCCGGCGCATGAAGAGGGTCAGGTTCCCCCGGATGGCATCCATCAGAAGCCGCTCGTAGGCTTCCATCGGACGCTGCATGAACTGCTCGGCAAAGTCGAGGTTCAGCTCCACCGGCTTGAGCTTCAGGGTGTCGCCCGGYACCTTGGCCATCATGAACAGCTTGAGTCCCTCCTCCGGCTGGAGCTGGATCACCAGCCGGTTGCCGAGCGAGTCCTTTCCTGCGGAAGGGAAGATCGAATGGGGCACAGCGCGGAAGTTCACCACGATCTCGGCCACGCGCTCGGCCATGCGCTTGCCGGTGCGCAGGTAGAACGGCACGCCCGACCAGCGCCAGCTTTCGAGTTCCGCGCGAATGGCGACGTAGGTCTCCGTGGCGCTGTGGGGCGGGATGCCCGGTTCCTCGAGGTAGGCGGGAACCGGCAGGCCGTTGATCGTTCCGGCCCGGTACTGGCCGCGAACGGTGCGCGAATCGACGTCGGCCGGCGTGAACGGCGCCAGCGCTCGCAGCACTTTCAGCTTCTCGTCGCGCACGGCATCCGGGTGAATGGACGAAGGCGGCTCCATCGCCACGATGCACAACAGCTGCAGCAGGTGGTTCTGCACCATGTCGCGCAACGCACCGGTGCGGTCGTAGAAGTCGCCCCGCGTCTCTACACCCACTTGCTCGGCGATCGTGATCTGCACGTTGCTCACCCAGGTCCGGTTCCACAGGGGTTCCAGCAGCGCATTGGCAAAACGCAGCGCGAGCAGGTTCTGGACCGGTTCCTTGCCGAGGTAATGGTCGATGCGGAAGATCTGCGGCTCGGCGAAAACGCTGCCGACGTCTTCGTTGATCTTCTGCGCCGACGCCAGATCGCGCCCGAGGGGCTTCTCCAGCACCACGCGCGAGTTCGCGCCAACCAGACCCGCCGCCGCCAGGTTCTTGCAGATGGGTGCGAAGAAGTCCGGCGCGGTGGAAAGGAAGAAGACCCGCACGTCGGCCGGCGAGTCCTTCAGCGCCCGTGCAAGCCCGCTGAAATCCTGGGGCGTGTTCGCTTCCACCTGGAGGTAGTCGAGCCGCGCGGTGAAGGCTTCGAAGCTCGCCGCGTCGATGTCGGCGGCGGCGACGAAGTTGGCGAAGCTGGCCTTCACCATGGAGACGAACCGGTCCCGGCTCAGCGCCTCGCGCGCCAGGCCGAAGATCCGGCCGTGCGGCGGGAGGTCGCCATCGCGGTGGCGGAAGTACAGCGCAGGAAGCAGCTTGCGCATGGCAAGGTCGCCGGTCCCGCCGAACAGCAGCAGATCGAACGAGGAAACCTGCGGCATCAGCAGGACTCCTTGCCCGGGGCGCCCGCGAGGGCGCGGGCCGTCGCCAGCCCCACGGCTGCGCGCGCCAGCGCCGTGATCTGCGCCCAGTCCCTCGCAGCGATCGTGTCGCTCGGCGTCAGCCATGAGCCGCCGACGCAGGCGACATTGGGCAATGCCAGGAAGTCCGGCGCCGTGGCCGCGCCGATGCCGCCGGTCGGGCAGAACTTCAGGTCGGGAAACGGCCCGGCCAACGCCTTCAGCATGCCGATGCCGCCCGCCTGCTGCGCCGGAAACAGCTTGAGAGCCGTGAAGCCTGCCGCGCGCGCCGCGATCACTTCGGACGGCGTCATCACGCCGGGCAGCAAGGGCAGCGTGCTGTCCTTCGCCGCGGCGACCAGGGCCGGCGTCAGTCCCGGGCTGACGCCGAACAGCGCGCCGGCCTTGAGCGCCGCGTCGAAGTCCTCGGCCCGGGTGATCGTGCCCACCCCGGTGATCGCGCCTTCGACCTCGTTCGCGATGGCCTCGATCGCCTGCAGCGCCACCGGCGTGCGCAAGGTCAGCTCGAGCACGCGAATGCCGCCCGCCACCAGCGCGCGCGCCAGCGGTACGGCATCTTCGAGTCTGTCGATGACGATGACCGGGATCACCGGTCCGGTTTGCATGATTTGTAGAACGGTCATGCCGTGGCTCCCTGGTCGAATGCGAAGTGGTCGTGGACCGGTGCGACCTGGGCGCCGGGCGCTGAAGCTCCCGGCTCGGCCGCGTCGAAGGTGATCGCGCCCTGCTCCGCACCGAGCGCATTGGCGCGAAAGGCCGCGAACAATTCGCGCCCCATGCCATGGCGGGACTCGCCGAGATCGGCGACGGCGGGCTGCCGCGCCTGCCACTCGGCGGCGCCCACGCGGGCTTCGAGCAAGCCGCGTTCGCCATCCAGCAACAGCGTGTCGCCGTCGCGCACGAGCGCCAGCGGTCCGCCCGCGAGGCACTCCGGCGTCACGTGGATCGCGGCCGGCACCTTGCCGGAGGCCCCGGACATGCGGCCATCGGTGACCAGCGCAACGTGGAAGCCCTGGTCCTGCAGGACACCGAGGATCGGCGTGAGCTTGTGCAATTCGGGCATGCCGTTGGCGCGCGGCCCCTGGAAGCGCACCACGGCGACGAAGTCGCGCTGCAGTTCGCCGCGATCGAAGGCCGCCATCACCGCTTCCTGGGTGTCGAACACCCGCGCCGGCGCCTGCACCACGCGGTGCTCGGGCTGGATGGCCGAGGTCTTGATGACGGCCCGGCCGAGGTTGCCCGTGAGCAGCTTCAACCCTCCGTCGGCACTGAAGGGTGCCGATGCGGTCGCCAGCACGCCGGGATCGGCGCTGACCTGCGGCGCATCGCGCCAGGCCAGGCGGCCGCTGTCGTCCAGGTACGGTTGCTGGCGATAGCGCGCCAGCCCGCCGGCGCCGGCCACCGTGAGCGTGTCGCCGTGCAGCAGGCCGGCGTCGAGCAACTCGCCGATCACGTAACCCATGCCGCCGGCCGCCTGGAACTGGTTGACGTCGGCCTTGCCGTTCGGATAGACGCGCGCCAGCAGCGGCACCACCTCGGACAGGTCGCGGAAGTCGTCCCAGTTGATGAGGATGCCGGCCGCGCGCGCGATCGCGACCAGGTGGATCGTGTGGTTGGTCGAGCCGCCGGTGGCCAGCAGGCCGACGATGGCGTTGACGATCGCGCGCTCGTCGACCACCTGGCCGATCGGCGTGTACTCGGCGCCGTCGGCACCGATCTCGACCGCCCGGCGCGCCGCGGCCGCGGTCAGCGCGTCGCGCAACGGCGTGTTGGGGTTGACGAAGGCGGCGCCCGGCAGGTGCAGTCCCATCACCTCCATCAGCATCTGGTTGCTGTTGGCCGTGCCGTAGAAGGTGCAGGTGCCCGGGCCATGGTAGGACTTCTCTTCCGATTCGAGCAGCGCATCGCGGCCCACCTCGCCCTTCGCGTAGCGCTGGCGCACGCGGGCCTTCTCGTCATTGGAAATGCCCGACGGCATGGGACCGCCCGGCACGAAGATCGCCGGCAGGTGGCTGAACTGCAGCGCACCGATCAGCAGTCCGGGGACGATCTTGTCGCAGATGCCCAGGCACAACGCGGCGTCGAACATGTTGTGCGACAGCGCGACCGCCGTGGACAGCGCGATCACGTCGCGGCTGAAGAGCGACAACTCCATGCCGGGCTCGCCCTGCGTGACGCCGTCGCACATCGCCGGCACGCCGCCGGCGAACTGCGCGGTCGCGCCCGCCTCGCGCGCCGCCTGCTTGATGATCTCCGGAAAGCGTTCGAAGGGCTGATGCGCCGACAGCATGTCGTTGTACGACGAGACGATCGCCAAGTTCGGGCGCCGGATCTCGCGCAGCATGATCTTGTCGCCTGCGGGCGCCGCTGCAAAGCCATGGGCGAGATTGGTGCAGCCCAGCGCCTGCCGGTTCGGGCCCTTGACACGGGCTCGTTCGAGCCGCGCGAGATAGGCGCCGCGCGTATTCGCGCTGCGGCCGCGGATGCGGTGGGTGACCGCCGAAAGTACGGGATGAAGGGTCATCGGTAGGGCCTCGCCGGGCTGAGGACGTGCGCTTCTCAAAGAATGAAGCCGGTGTTGAGGAACCTCGACCTGTGGTCCTGCACGATCGCGTTGAGCAGTTGCTTGCTCGGCTCGGTCTGCTTCGCCGCCACCATCGAGCGGATCGAGAAGGCGCGCAGCGCGTCGGCCACCGACAACGTGCCCTCGGCGGAATCCTTGCGCCCGGCGAAGGGAAACACATCGGGGCCGCGCTGGCACTGGCAGTTGATGTTGACGCGGCAGACCTGGTTGACCAGCGGGTCGACAAGCGCGCCGATCTGCCCGGCGTCCGAGCCGAAGATGCTGACCTGCTGGCCGTGGTCCGAGGTGATGACGTAGTCGAGCGCGGTCTCGATGTCGTCGAAGGGCATCACCGGGACCAGCGGGCCGAACTGCTCTTCGCGGTAGAGCTTCATGCCTTCGCGCACTGGGTACACGACCGCGGGATAGAAGAGCGTCTGGCAGAATGCGCCGCCGCCCTCGTTGACGATGCGCGCGCCCTGCGACCGGGCATCTTCGAGCGCCTCGGTCATGTAGGCCGTGCGGTGCAGGCCGGGCAGCGGCGTGATGCTCACGCCGCTTTCCCACGGCATGCCGATCTTCAGCCGGGCGAGTTCCTCGGTGAAGCGCTCGAGAAAGCGCTCGGCGATCGAGCGATGCACGATCAGCATCTTGAGCGCGGTGCAGCGCTGGCCGTTGAAGGACAGCGCACCGAGCAGACACTCCCTGACCGCGAGTTCGAGGTCGGCGTCGGGCAGGATGATGGCGGCGTTCTTGGCATCGAGCCCCAGGATCGCGCGCAGGCGGTGCGACTTCGGATGCTGCTTCTTGAGATGGTCGGCGACCTTGCTCGAGCCGATCAGCGCCAGCACGTTGACCTTGCCCGAGGCCAGCAGGCGCGGCACGACGACCGCGCCGGGCGCGTAGATGGTGTTGATCACGCCCGCGGGAAAGGCCGAGCGGAACGCGTCGAGCAGCGGGTGGAACAGCAGCGTGCCGTACTGCGGCGGCTTGAAGACCACCGTGTTGCCCATCAGAAGCGCCGGAATCAGCGTCGCGAAGGTCTCGTTCAACGGATAGTTGTACGGGCCCATGCACAGCACGACGCCGAGCGGCGTGCGCCGGATCTGGCCGATGGTGCCCTCGGCGATCACGAAGCGCGAGCTGCCGTTGTCGAGCGCCTTCAGCGACTCGATGGTGGCCTGGATGTACTCGACGGTGCGGTCGAACTCCTTGCGCGAATCGGCGAGGCTCTTGCCGATCTCCCACATGATCAGCATCACGATCAGCTCGCGCTGCTGCGCCATCCGTCGCACGAACTCCTGCATGCAGGCGATGCGGTCGGCCACCGCCATGGTCGGCCACTCGCCGCGTCCGTTGGCGTAGGCGGCCACGGCGGCGTCGAGGGCGGCATCGCTCTCGGCCTCGCCCATCACGGGGTAGCTCCCGATCTCGACCTGGCGCAGCTCGCCCGTGGCCGGATCGCGGGTGCAGACCGGCGACAGCACGGTCTTGCAAGGCCCGCCCCACGCGATCATCCGGCCGCCGATCAGGGATTGGCGCTGGTGCACCGGCGCGGCCAGCCGATGCTCGGCCGGGATGTCCTCGAGCGAGGGAAAGTGCTGCGCGAGCTGAGCGCTGCGATCGACGTTCATGAGGCCTCCGAAGGGATGGGAATCAGGGAACGGCACACGATGTCTCTCCAGGCGGGCGATCGCAGGGCGCGTGGATCAGCGATCGAGTTTGAGGAACAGGTCGCGATCGGGGGCGAAGTTCGCGTACAGCGGCAGCAGCGCGCCGCCGATCGCGCGCGCATCGGCGCCGATCGCGCCGGCCAGCACCTTGGGGCGGGCCACGCCTTCCCAGCTGTAGCGGTCGAGCGCGCCGTCGACCTCGGCGAGGACCTCGGCGAGCATCTCGCGGCCGAACGAGCCGTCGATGATCACCCCGTCGAGCTCGAGCAGCGCAGTCGCGCTGTGGATCGCCAGTGCGATCGCCGGACTCATCTGCTGCATCCACGCACGCGTGACCGCAAGCCATGGCGGCGCGAGCGCGCGCGCATCCGCCACGGCACCGACATCGAGCCCGGCCTGCGCGTACAGCGCCTCCAGCGTGAACAGCGACGCCACGCTCAGCAACTGGGGCGGCGGTGCGCCGTCGGCGCCCCCCAGTCCGACCGACATCGACCCCACGGCGCCCGCGTTGCCGGCCCCTCCGCTGCGCAAGTGGCTGTCGATCACGAGCCCCCCGCCGATGAAGGTGTCGATGAAGATGTACAGGAAGCTGCGGATGCTGCGTCCGCGCCCCGCCACCAGTTCGGCCACGCAGGCGGCCGTCGTGTCCTTGACGAGCTCGACCGGCAGCTGGGTCATGGCCGCCACCCGCACACGAATGTCGATCGCATTCCACTTGCCGGCTTGCTCCGGCGCCACGCCCAGCAGCGATTGCCAGCCGCCCAGCGACAGCGGCGCCGCGATGCCGATGCCGTGCAACAGCTGCGCGCGCTTGGGCCCGAGYGCCTTGCGCAGCGTCGCCAGGCGCGCACGGATCTCGTCGAACAGCGTGTCGGGGTCGGGGAACTCGTAGTCCAGCGTGAGGCGCTCGCGCACCTGGGCGGTGAAATCGACCAGCAGCACGTCGAGGCTGCGCCGTCCGATCTTGATCCCGATCGAGAAGGCGCCATCCGGGTTGAGCGCCATCGGCACCGACGGCTGGCCGATTTTGCCGCGCACCGGTGCGTGCTTGAGCACCAGGCCGTCGGCTTCCAGCCGCGCGATGATGATCTGCACCGTCTGGGCCGTGAGATTGGTCAGGCGCGCGATCTCGGCCTTCGGCAGCGCGCCATGGAGGCGGATCGCCTGCAGCACCACGCGCTCGTTGAACTGGCCCATGCCCACCTGGTTGGAGCCGCGCGGACGCAGCCGAACTGCAGTTTCTGCGCTGTTCATGGCGCGAGTTCGTGAGTGATCGCGCATTCGAGCGGTTCGGGGCCAGGCAATGGATGGATGTTCATGGACTTGGTGGAAAGGTTCGGGTTTCAGTCAAGGGCTTCGGCGGGCAGTTCGTCCGGACGCATGGCGCCCGTCATGACCGCGACCGTGTCGCTCATGCTGATCTTCTTCGGGTTGACGATGCAGGCACGCTTGCCGAGTCGCGCGATGTGAATCCGATCGGCGATCTCGAACACATGCGGCATGTTGTGGCTGATCAGGATCACCGGCAGGCCCTTGTCGCGCACGCGCCGGATCAGCTCGAGCACCATGTTGCCCTCCTTCACGCCGAGCGCGGCGGTGGGCTCGTCGAGGATCACCACGTGCCGCGCGAACGCCGCGCTGCGCGCCACCGCCACGCACTGGCGCTGCCCGCCCGAGAGGGTCTCGACGGCCTGGGTCATCGACCGGATACCGACCTTCAGCTCGTTCATGCGCGCGACGCTCTCGTCGAGCATCTTCTTCTTGTCGATGATGCGCAGCAGCCGGGAGACGAAGCCCGTCTTGATGATCTCGCGACCGAGAAAGAGGTTCTCGGCGATGGTCATCGCCGGCGCCACGGCCAGGTCCTGGTAGACGGTCTCGATGCCTTCGCGGCGGGCGTCGATCGGCGACTTGAAGTGGATGGTCTTGCCGTCGAGCTTGATCTCGCCTTCGTCCGGAATGGTGGCCCCCGACAGGGCCTTGATCAGCGACGACTTGCCGGCGCCGTTGTCGCCGATCACCGCCATGATCTCGCCTGCGCGCAGTTCGAAGTCGGCGCCATCCAGCGCGGTGACGTTGCCGTAGCGCTTGACCAGGCCGCGCGCTTCCATCACGAGCGGCGGCGTGCCTTGGGATTGCTTGTTCATCAGCGGGCTCCCTTGCGTGAGAGTTGATCGGTCGTGACGGCGAGGATGACGAGCACGCCCGTGATCAGGACCTGGTAGACCGAGGGCACGCCCATCAGCGTGAGCCCGTTGCGGAACACGCCCACGATCAGCGCGCCCAGCAAGGAGCCCAGGATGATGCCGCGGCCGCCGAACAGGCTGGTGCCGCCGAGCACCACCGCCGTGATGGCGTCGAGGTTCTCGGTCTGCCCCGCGTTCGGGTCGCCGACACCGGTGCGCGCCACCGACAGCAGCGACGCGATGCCGTAGAACAGGCCCGCCGTCACGTAGACGCCCAGCAGCACCCGGTCGGTCGCAATGCCGGTCAGGCGCGTGGCCTCGGGGTTGTTGCCGACGGCATAGACGTGCCGGCCCGGTTGCGTGTCGCGCAGGCCCCACCACATGAAGACATACATCGCGATCATGAGCAGGGTGCCGTAGTTGACGGCCGCGCCGCCGAGCGAGACGGTGTTGCCGAAGAAGGTCATCGCCGGCGGCAGGTCGGTGATGGTCTGCGCACCCGAATACAGCTGCGTGATGGCGAACGCGATGTTCATGGTGCCCAGCGTCACGATGAACGGGGGCAGGCGAATGCGGGTCACGAGCAGCCCGTTGAGCAGGCCGAAGGCCATGCAYGCGAGCAGCCCGCACAGGATCGCCAGGTATTCGTTCATGCCGCTGGCCACCGCCAGCTTGGTCATCACGATGCCGCCGAGCGCCATCACCATGCCGCAGCTGAGGTCGATGCCCGCCGTCAGGATGATCAGCGTCTGGCCGATCGCGATCGTGCCCACCACCATCACCTGCTGCAGGATCAGCGAGAAGTTCTGCACCGACAGGAAGCGGTCGCTTTGGGTCGTGAAGAAGACGACCGCCAGCAGCAGCGCGATCAGCGGGCCGAGCGTGGCAATGGGCGGAAGCCTGGAGGACTTGGTCGATGTCATGGCGTCTCCGGATCGTTCTGTGAACTCAGCAGCAGACATGGGTGCCCCCTTACTTGTTGCCCCAGCAGAGATCGGTGCCGACCTTGGTGTCCTTGCTCTCCACGCCGCTCATCGGCTTGTCGGTGATGAGCGTCACGCCGGTGTCGGTGTAGCCCTTGACCTTCTTGCCGTCCTTGGCGTACTGGACGCCGGCCGCAACACCCATCGACGCCATCTTGAGCGGGTATTGCTGCGAGGTGGCCGCGATCACGCCGGCCTTGACGTTCTTCACGCCGGCGCAGCCGCCGTCCACCGAGACGATGACCACGCCCTTCTCCTTGCCCGCCGCCTTCAGCGCCTGGTAGGCACCCGCCGCCGCCGGCTCGTTGATGGTGTAGACGATGTTGATGTCGGGGTTCTTCTGCAGGCAGTTTTCCATCGCGGTCTGGCCCTTGGCCTGGTCGCCGAAACTGTCGGCCATGCAGACGACCTCCGGGCTCTTCGACAGCTCGTTGCTCTTCGCGTCGGCCGCCTGCAATCCGAAGCCCGACATGAAGCCGTTGTGCCGCTGCGCGCCGACCGGGTGGCCCGGGAACAGGTCCAGCGTGGCGATCTTGGCCGGCTTGCCGGCCATGGCAGCCTTGGCGTACTGGCCGATGAGTTGGCCGGCCTTGTAGTTGTCGGTGGCGAAAAGCGCGTCGGTGGCGTCGACCGGGTCGGCCGGGCTGTCGAGCGCGATGAACATCACGCCCTTTTCCTGCGCCTTCTTGATCGCCGGCACGATGGCCTTCGAATCGCTGGGCGTGATGAGGATGGTCTTGGCGCCGCCGGCGATCATGTTCTCGATGGCCGTCACCTGGCCTGCGTTGTCGCCATCCGTCTTGCCGGCGGCGCTGAGCAGCTTCGCGCCCTGCGCGGTGGCCGCGGCCTGCGCCCCTTCTTTCATCTTGACGAAGAAGGGGTTGGTGTCGGTCTTGGTGATCAGCCCGATCACCGGCTGGTCGGCCGCGCTCGCGATGCCTGCGGCGCAGAGCCCGGCGGTGAGGGTGAAAGCAATCCGAAGCTGTGTCTTCAACATGGGGCGTCTCCGTGTGCGTCGAGCGGCCGGCAAACCGACTTCGGAATGTCTTGAGGCCGGCGCCGCCATGCGGGGATGCATGGCGGCGTGAGAGGAATTGTGGGCACGCCGACTTAATAAATCAATTAGATTTATTAGGTACTTTCCCGAGGTCCTGGCATCCTGTTCGTGCGTCATGCTCGCGTCCTCGGCCAGCCGCAAACCTGTGCGCGCCGGCCACGAACCGATTGGGAGAACGTGATGTTTGTCGTCTGCGGAGAAGCGTTGATGGATGTGTTCGCCAGCGGCGACACGCCGACCGGAATGGCGCTCGATGCGCGTGTCGGTGGCTCCCCCTTCAACGTCGCGGTGGGGCTGGCGCGGCTGGGGCAGCCCGTGGCCTTCTTCAGCGCGTTGTCGCGCGGCTTCCTGGGCGAGCGCCTGATGCGTGCGCTGCAGGACGAAGGGGTCGCGACCGCATCGTTGGCACGCGTCGACGCGCCCACCACCTTGGGACTGGTGGGGCTCGATGCCCAAGGCGTTCCCTCGTACGCCTTCTACGGCGAAGGCGGCGCCGACCGGCAACTCGGAACCGACGCACTCGTCTCTCTGCCGGCGCACATTCGCGCCGTCCAGCTCGGCTCGTACGCCGCGGTGGTCGAGCCCATTGCCGCCACGCTGCGCGCGCTGGTGGAGCGCGAGCACGCGCGCACGCCGATCTGCTACGACCCCAACGTCCGGCTCAATGTCGAGCCCGACCTGGCACGCTGGCGCGACATGCTGCAGTGGATGCTGCCGCGCACCCACTTGCTCAAGATCAGCGAGGAAGACCTGTCGCTGCTGTTGCCGGGCACCGGCTTGCAGCGGTTCGCCGACGAGGCGATGGCGCGCGGCGTGGGCCTCGTCGTGGTCACGCGGGGTGGCGACGGCGCGGTGGCCTGGACGCGATCCGGCTCGGCGAGCGTGCCTGCGGTCGCGCTGCCGGTGGTCGACACCGTGGGTGCCGGCGACACCTTCCAGGCCGCGCTGTTGACCTGGCTGGCCGAGCACGACAGCCTGTCGATCGGCGCCATCGCATCGTTGTCCGTCGCCCGCCTGCGAACGGCCTTGCAATTCGCCGTCGCCGCGGCGGCCATCACGTGCTCGCGACGTGGCGCCGACTTGCCGCGACGCGGCGAACTCCAACCCTGAGCGGACTGCAGCCGCTCACGAAGAGGTGGGAATGGCCGCCGACGGCCCGCGGGCCCTGTCCGTCGGCTTCAGCCGAATCGGCGACCCCGATCGATTTCGCGCATGCGGCGTTCAAGATCGTAGTTGTCCACGGCTTCGGCGAGGTACGCCTCGTCGCGGGCTTGCGACAACCCGTCGATGGAGATCAGGGCCTTGAAGAACTCAAGAAGTTTGGACATGGAAAGCCTCGTCGTGGACACAGCACGAGATATTAGGGTAAACCCTAATTCCTCGGTGCCAAAGAGGTTTCCGAAGGGACGACCAGGTCTCGCCGGCGCGGCCCGGGGAGACTGCTGCGGCTTTTCAGCGCACCAGCAGGACCGGCACCGCGCAGCGCGCCAGCACCTTGGTAGCGACCGAGCCGAGCACCAGATTCGTCAGGGCGCCCTGGCCACGCGACCCCATGACCAGCAAGTCGAACTTGCCCGACTCGGCGTACGACGCGATCTCCTCCGCCGGATGGCCGATCTTGTGTACGAACCTGGCTTCGATTCCCTCCGCCGCCAGGCGCGCGCGCACGGGGTCGAGCACGACCCGGGCATCGTCCTCGTAGTAGCCGTGGACCATGTCCGGTCCCGCGAACGCGGCCGCCCGGTGAGGGACCGGAAGGACGACATAGAACACCGTGAAGTCATGGCCTGCGCCCCAGAAGTCCTTGTGCGCGCCCAGGCAGGAGAGCATTCGCTTCGTGTAGTCGCTGCCATCGACGGCAAGAAGAATTTTCATGATGTTCTCCTGTCAGGGGTTCTGGATGGCCCGATATTCGTCGCCGCGCCATCCGCCTGGTTTGCGCCAGGTCAACGGCGCGATGCGACGTCGTTCCGATACTGGGTGCCTCAACATTCGCAAACCGAAGGAGCGTGTCATGTACCAACGCATTCTTGTTCCCGTCGACGGCAGTCCGACATCGACGCGCGGCCTGCGCGAGGCCATCGGCATCGCCAAGCTGACCCAGGGGCGGCTGCGTCTGTTCCACGTGATCGACGAACTCTCCTTTGCCCTCGCCATGGATGCCTACACCGGCTATGCGGGGGATTGGCTCAACGTCCTGCGGGAGAAGGGTCGCAACCTGCTCGAGGAGGCCAAGGCCACCGCGCAGGGTTCGGGCATCGAGGCCGACACCGTGCTGTGCGACCATTTCTCCGGTTCGGTCCACGACCAGGTCACGGCCGAAGCCAGCAAGTGGCCCGCCGACCTGATCGTCCTCGGAACGCATGGCCGGCGCGGCGTCGGCCGCCTGGTGATGGGCAGCAGCGCGGAGAACATCCTGCGCTACGCCAGCGTGCCGGTCCTGCTGGTGCGTGCGTCCGAAGCCGAAGCGAAAGCGAAGGCCGGGGCGGAATCCGGCCCGACGAGCACGAACCTTCCGTCGGCGGCCCTGTCGTTCGAGTAGGCGGCGCCATCCGATCCGTCGGCGAAGGCAGCGGTCACCGGCGCCGCGCTTGCCAGCGGGCAAGGAGCGACGCGACGTCCAGCAGCGCCTCGGTGTCGACATCCAGCGTCATCGCCCGCTCCTCGCCGTCCAGCGCTTCGTGAGTGGCCAACTGCCGCTCCAGCACGGCCAGGTCCGCCTCCGACGCGTCGCCACCGCTCGCCCGGCGCGCCGCCACCCGCTGGCGCAGTTGCGCTTCGGTGGCATGGCAGCGAAGAATCGAGAACGGCACGCGCAGTTCGACTGCCAGCGCCCGGAACGCCAACCGGTCGTCTCGTCGCAGGAAGGCTGCATCGACGATCACCGGATAGCCGGCCTGAAGTGCCGTGCGCGCACATGTCGCCAGCCGTTCAAAGGTCCGTCGGGTGGCTTCGGGCGTGTAGAGGTCCACCGCCTGGCCGGTCGATCGCTGCAGCGGTGCCAGGCCGAAGAGCCGCTTGCGCTCGACGTCGGAGCGGATGCGGATCGCGCCCGCGACCGCCAGCAGTTCCGCCGCGATCGTGGATTTCCCCGCGCCGGCCAGCCCGTACGTGATCATCAGGCGGGGCGCCGGACCCGCGTTGCGCGCAGCGAGCGCCTCGGCACAAGCGAGATAGTCGGGTTCGACCGGCTGCGGGTCCCCGCCGACCGTCCGCGCACGCAGGCAGCCCACCATCGCGCGCACCAGCGCCCGATACACCTCGTACACGCGCAGAACCGGCACGCCGGCATAGTCGCCGCTGTGCTGCAGGTAGACGTCGAGAAAGCGATACGCGAGGTCGCTGCGCCCGTGTGCCTTCAGGTCCATGGTGAGGAAGGCCGCGTCGCTCATCACGTCGATCCAGCGCAGCGCGGGATCGAACTCGATGCAGTCGAACGCGGTCAGTTCATCGCCCATGAGCACCACATTGGCCAGATGAAGGTCGCCGTGGCATTCGCGCACCGCCCCCTCGCGCTGTCGTCCGATCCATGCCGTGCGAAGCCCCGCGCCCCGCTCGGCCGCCCAGGTCCGCAAGGCCTGCAGCCGCTCGGCGCCGTAGTCGGCCTGCAGGGTCGCCAGCGCGTCGGTCATCGGGCCGAGCACCTGCTCCGGGGCGCCGAACTCCGAGAAGAGCGGCGCGTCCTGCGCTTGCCTGTGGAACGCCGCCAGCCGCTGCGCAAATCGCGCGAGATGATCCGTCCTCAGCCGCCCCGCCAGCAGCAGGTTGCGCAGCAGCGCCTCCTCCGGAAAGCGCCGCATGCAGACGGCGAAGTCGATGGCGTCGTCGCCGCCCAGGTGCGGCGCCTCCTGCGTGCCGCACACCGGCACCACTTCGAGGTAGATCGAGGGCGCGAGTCGGCGGTTGAGCCGGAGCTCCTCTTCGCAGAAGTGCTTGCGCGCCGCCAGCGTGCCGAAGTCGACGAAGGACAGGCGAACCGGCTTCTTCAGTTTGTAGGCAAGGCGATCGGTCAGCAGCACCCAGGAGATGTGGGTCTCGATCAGCGCGACCGCGTGGCCGGTGTCGGAGCGCAAGCGCTCACGCAGCGCCGCCACCAGGGTGCGGTCCACCACGATCGCGGATGTGGTGCCGGATTCCATGCTACTGGCCGCAGCCGCCGAGGTGTCCGCAGGCCGTGCAGAAGTCGCAGCCGTCCTTCTGGATCATCGCGGCATTGCCGCACTCCGGGCACCGGGCGCCCGGCATCGGCGGCGGTTGATCGGACATCGGCGTCGGCGCCTGCAGAATGCCCATCGCACGCAGCGGGTACCCGTCGCCGTCCAGCAGGCCCAGCATCGCATAGCGATGGATGATCAGGCGCGCCACGTAGGCCACGGTCGATGGCCAGACCTGCTGGCGTTGACGGTCGCGCGGCAATCCCGGCACGAAAGCCATGAAATGGCCCAGCGGCTCGGCGTAGTTCAGCAGCTTGCGCAGCTTCATGCCGATCCATGCCGGGTCGAGCACGCGCATGTCGAGCGAGAGAATGCGCGCGAGGCCGTCCAGCGCCCTCGGGTGATTGCCGGAAAGACCCAGGGCGCAGGGCCGGGTGACCCGCCCGCCCTGCCCGTCCGGCAGCAGGACTTCCTTGAGCGTCAGCGCGAACGTCTCGCCGCTCGCCGGATTGTGGACATCCACCGCCCAGGCGAGCGTCCCGTCGGGGCCGGTCTGCGGCTCGTCGCGGCTGAACAGGGCGTCGATGACCGGCGTGGCCGAATGCGCCTCGTCCTGCCACAGCCCCAGCTGATCGCAGCGCCAGCGGATGACCGCGGCGGTGGCCGCCACCACGCCGGGAAAGCGGCGCATCTCGCCGTGCGGCGGGAAGGGCATCTCGAACGAGCGCTCCTCCTGCACCGTGGCCAGCACGTCCAGCTTCAGGCGCATCCACGTCGGATCCTTCGCGCGCAGATCCATCGACAAGGTCTTCGCCAGCGCACCGAGACCGCGCGGCTGCTCCGCGCCGTTGATCCAGACTTCGAACGGCGCCGGCCTGCCGTCTTCGGGAAGCTCTCCGATGAAGAGCGCGAACTCGCCGTACGGATGCCGCACCATGTAGGTCCAGGCCGCATTGCCTGCCGGCAGCTCCGGACGCCCGGGCCAGCGCAGCGACGCCAGCACCGGCTGCGGCATGCGCTCCAGCATCAGGCGCTCGTTCAGCGGGCCTGCATCGATCGTCATGGGCTCCTGGGCGATCGCCGGTCCGTGCGCACTCAGCACAGCGCCCAGGACGGCATTGGGCCTGTAGGTCGCCAGGCCCTTCAGTCCGGACCTCCAGGCGCGCAGGTACAGATCCTTGAAGTCCGCATACGGATAGTCGACCGCCACGTTGACTGTCTTCGAGATGGCGGTGTCGACCAGGGGCGCCACGGCAGCGACCATCTCCTCGTGCGCCTGCGCACTCATCTGCAGCGCCGTGACGAAAGCAGGGGTCAGCGGCTCGTCCTCTCCCTTCAGATGCCGATACAGGCGCCAGGCATGGTCCTCGACCGCGTGTTCCTCGAAAGCGCCCTCGAGCGTGCGCTTGCGCCGCATGTAGGTCCACGAGAACGGAGGCTCGATCCCGTTGCTCGCGTTGTCGGCGAAAGCCAGGCTGATGGTGCCGGTGGGTGCAATCGAAAGAAGATGCGAATTGCGCACCCCTCCCGCCCGAACGCGCTCCTTGAGCGGCGCGGGCAGCCGCGACGCGAACGTCCCTCGGCTCAGGTAGAGATCGGCGTTGAAAAGTGGAAAGGCGCCCCGCTCGCTCGCCAGGTCGACCGACGCTCCGTAGGCCGCATCGCGCAGAACCTCGGCAATGCGGCGCGCGGCCTCGCGCGCGGCGGCGCTGTCGTAGCGCAGGTTCATCATGACCAGCGCATCCCCGAGGCCGGTGAAGCCGAGGCCGATGCGCCGCTTGCTGCGCGCTTCCTCGCGTTGGCGCTCCAGCGGCCAGAAGGTGATGTCCAGCACGTTGTCCAGCATGCGCACCGCCACGGCCGCCAGGCTTGCGAAGGCCTCCTCGTCGAATCGCGCCTCCGCCTCGAACGGCGTGCGCACGAATCGCGTCAGGTCGATCGAGCCGAGGCAGCAGCAGCCGTAGGGCGGCAGGGGCTGCTCGCCGCAGGGGTTGGTGGCCGCGATCGCCTCGCAGTAGGAAAGGTTGTTGTCGACATTGATCCGGTCGAGAAACAGCACGCCCGGCTCGGCATGGTCGTAGGTCGACTGCATGATCTGGTCCCACAGCGCGCGCGCGGACAGCGTGCGATAGCTCCAAAGGCCGTCGTCGCGCTGCCCGGCGCCCGCCGCTCGCAGCCGCGGCCCCGGTGCCGCCCGATGCACCAGCTCGAAAGACCCGTCCTCCTGCACGGCCTCCATGAACGCATCGGTCAGCCCGACGGAAATGTTGAAGCTGGCCAGGTCGCCCTGGTCCTTGGCCCGGACGAACTCCTCGATGTCGGGATGGTCGCAGCGCAGCACGCCCATCTGGGCGCCCCGCCGGGCGCCCGCGGACTCCACCGTCTCGCAGGAACGGTCGAAGACCCGCATGTAGGACACCGGCCCCGATGCGTTCGACTGCGTGCTGGCGACCCAGGCGCCGCGCGGCCGGATGCGCGAGAAGTCGTAGCCCACGCCACCGCCGCGGCGCATGGTCTCGGCGGCTTCCGTCAGTGCCACGTAGATTCCCGGATGGCCGTCCTCTTCGGCCGCGATGGAGTCGCCCACCGGCTGCACGAAGCAGTTGATCAGCGTGGCGGACAAGGCGGTGCCGGCCGCCGACTGGATGCGTCCCGCCGGCAGAAAGCCATCCTGCAGGGCCTGCAGGAAACGCGGCTCCCAATGCGCGCGAAGCTCCGGTTGCTCTGCCTGTGCCAGCGCCCGGGCCACGCGACGGCACACGTCCTCGATGCTGCGCTCGTCGCCTTTGGCGTACTTCTCGCGCAGCACCTCCTCGCTGATCTGCTGGGCGGGCAGCCTCCGCGTCGGCGGCGGGGTCTTCCGGGTATCGGTCGACATCGCGAGCTCATTCCTCAATGGCGACCACCAGTGGGCGTCAGCACCACCGGTGAACCGGAAGGCGTCTTGAAGCCGTAGAAGCGCTCGTTGAGATGCGACGTGACCGCGATGATGTCCTCGTCGCTCCAGTTCAGCGAACCCGCGGCTTGCCAGCGCGCCACTTGCGCCTGGAGACTCTTCCAGTCGGTGGCCAGTCTCCGGTCCCGCCAATGCACCTGCGTCGTGTGGCAGGCGATGCAATGCGTCGAGTACAAGAGTTCTCCGCGCGATTGAGCGCCCGCCGAGGTACCGGACAGGATCGCGCCGACCAGAATGCATGCCGCCAGTGGGTAGGTTGACATGGCGCCGCTCCTCGCTTTCAACAGGGCAGTACCAAGGATCGCGCAGGCGGGGTGCCGGCAGATTGACGCAGCGCAATCGGCACGCAACTCCTTTCCGAATCGACACCGATCGAACCGCGAATCATGGCGGCCTGGCGACGCGGGGCGAAATGCCGGAAGGGCCTGCACTCCGCGCGGGAATTCGCAGATCGACTCGACGAGGGGGTCGCCGCTCATCATCATTCGGAGAACGACCATGACATCAAGGAAGAGCCTTTTCGCCGTGTGGGTCCTCGTCTTGAGCGCGTCGGCTTTCGCGATAGACAACACGCCACCGGGTCCATTGAGCCCGCCATCGACGCCCTCCCAGAAGGCCAGGGATACCGCGGCCAAGGCAGCACACGAGGCGCAGATCGCCGCGCAGAAGGCGGCCGACGAGGCCAAGGCGGCAACCGAGCAGGCCAAGGTGAACGCCGGCCAGATCTCCAAGGCGATCGCGGAAGCCATCCGGCGCGCAGCGCAGAAGGCCGCCGAGGCGGCGAACCGCTTCGAGGAGAAGGCCAACGCTTCGGCCGGAAAGGCTCTCGACGCCGCCGCGGGAGCCGTGCACGAGGCGCAGGAGCAAGGCGAGAAGGCATCGGCGGCGACCAAGGAGGCGCTCGACCTGGCCGAACAAGCCGCGAGCAAGGTGATCGCGTCCAGCAAGGAGGAAGCCGAGAAGGCCGCGCAGTCGACACGCGATGCATTGCAGAAGGCCGAGGAGGCCACGCGCGCCGCCGCGCTGGCTGCGAGGGATGCCGCGCAACAGACGGTCGAGGCCGCCAAGGGGTCCAAGGCCACCCCGGCGCAGCCCGCGGACCCACGTCCTGGGCGATAACCCCGTATCGGCCCGAAAGCGATCGGAATGCTCGACACCGATGCGCGCGAGCACCGTGGGGTCGACTCAATGCGACATCAGGACCGGCAGCGTCATGGACTGAAGGATCGACCGCGTGGCACCGCCCCACACCCATTCGCGCGCACGACTGTGGCCGTAGCAACCCATCACGAGCAAGTCCGCACCCATGTCCGCGGCCCTCGACAGAAGGTGCTCGCCGGCATCGCTCCCTTCGGGGCCACCCGAATGCACGGAGACGCTCACGCCCTGCCCCTTCAGATAGTCCTGCAGGCCATGCAGGGAAGCGTCCGCCGCTTCGCCGTAGCTGACCGCGTGCACCGACTCCGCGCGCTTCATCCAGGGCAGCGCCGCCGACACCGCGCGCGCGGCCTCGCGCGATTCCTTCCAGGCAACCAGGACGGTTCGCCCGATGGGGGCGACCGGGCCCGCGTAAGGCAGCACCAGCGCCGGCCGGCCGCTCTCGACGAGCACGCTCGGCAGAAAGTCGGGCGGCAGCTCGGCGGCGGCGGGGTCGTCGCCGTCGCGCTGCCCCAGGATCAACAGATCGGCGTACAGGGCGCGCCGGGCGAAGCCCCAGGGCGCATCGCTCATCGGCTCGGCCCAGTGCAGGCGCGGGGAGCCGCCCCCGGCCGCCATGAAAGTCGCATGGGCCTTGCCCCGGCATTCCTTGTCGAGCTCCTGCATGATCGCCATGGCTTCGGCCGCGCCTTCCAGCGCATAGGGATAGCGCATGAGCGCGGAGATGGTGCATGGCAAGCCCGTGACTTCGGCATCGAAGGCCTCGGCCAGTTGCCGGGCGACCTTGACGCGCTCCGCAGTGCGCGCTGAACCGTCCAGGTGAAGCAGGATCGTCTTCGGTGTTTGCATGAGAACTCCTTCGAAATCCATGGGTGAGATACAGGCAACTTAGCGCCATCGGCATCGCCTCGCCTTGCGCGGCGTCAAACCGCACGGCGCGTATTTCGCCCGATCCACCGGCGAGAGCACCGGCTGGCGCGGCAGGCGCGGCAGGCGCTCCCTTGATTCAGCGCAAGCCGGTCACGGCCGGGAACTCCTACATTGAAGACTGGACAACGAACTGGAGATGGCAATGAGCAAGGTTCTTGTGATCGTCTACTCCTATACGGGCACCTGCCGCCGGGTGGCGGAACTCCTGTGCAGCCAGCAAGGCTGGCGCGGTGCCGAGATCGTGGAGGCCCGACCCCGCAGCGGCGCCATCGGCACCCTGCGCTGCCTGCTCGACTCCCTGTTTCGGCGCCGGCCGGCGATCCTCTACGACGGCCCGCTGCCAAGGGACTTCGACGCGGTGGTGCTGGTGTCGCCCATCTGGGCGCTGCAGCTGGCCGGCCCGATGCGCAGCTTCGTGGCAAGACAGCGCGATCATTTGCCCGAAGTCGGCGTGGTGTCGGTCATGGGTGGCCAGGGCTCGCCCAACGCCGTGGCCGAGATCGCCCGGCTGCTCGGGCGTGTTCCCATCCTGAGCACCGCCCTCACCATGCGCGAGGTCGACGACGGCAGCTACGCTGCCCGCCTGCAGGCCTTCGGAACGGCGGTGAATTCGGCCAAGGACTCGAAGGAGGTCGTGCGTCCGGTCACCTTGTCACCCCAGGGCGTCTGAGGGGGCAGGATGCAGGCAATGGTCCTTCGGGCCGCCGGCCAGCCGCTGCGGATGGAGCAACGCCCGCTCCCGGAGCCTGCCGCCGGCGAGTTGCGGCTGCGCGTGCTGGCCTGCGCGGTCTGCCGCACAGACCTGCACGTGGTCGATGGCGAGCTGCCGCTGACCGTGCTGCCCATGGTGCCGGGCCACGAGATCGTCGGCGAGGTGGAGGCGCTCGGCGCGGGCGTCCGGGGGCATTGCATCGGCGACAGGGTCGGCGTGCCCTGGCTTGGCCACAGCTGCGGGCACTGCGCCTTCTGCGCCGACGGTCGGGAGAACCTCTGCGACACGCCGCGCTTCACCGGCTATCACCGCGACGGCGGCTTCGCGAGCCACGTCGTTGCCGAGGCCGAATTCTGCTTGCCGCTGGGCGGCCTGAACCAGGACCCGGCCCATATCGCGCCCTTGCTTTGCGCCGGCCTGATCGGGTGGCGCAGCCTGAAGGCGGCGGGCGAGGACGCACGGCGCCTGGGCATCTACGGATTCGGAGCCGCGGCGCACCTGATCGCCCAGGTGGCTGCCGCACAGGGCCGGCAGGTCTACGCATTCACGCGGCCCGGCGACATGGCAGGCCAGGCTTTCGCGACAAGCCTTGGCGCCGCCTGGGCCGGAGGCTCGGACGAAATCCCGGTCCCGCCGCTCGACGCTGCGATCATCTTCGCTCCCGCTGGCGAGTTGGTGCCGCAGGCCTTGCGGGCGGTGCGCAAAGGCGGACGCGTGGTTTGCGGCGGCATTCATATGAGCGACATTCCCTCGTTCCCGTACCGCTTGCTGTGGGAGGAGCGACGGCTGGTGTCGGTGGCCAACCTGACACGCAGCGACGCGCGCGAGTTTCTGGCGCTGGTGCGGTCGCATCCGCCGCAGGTCCACGTCACGACCTACCCGCTGGCGCAAGCCAACGAGGCGATGGCTGACCTGCGGGCCGGCCGCGTGCAGGGCGCGGCGGTGCTGCTGCCCTCAGCATGACGATGGCGACCGCGATCGCAGCGAATTGACGGAAGTCAAACCGGTGCGGCTCGAGGGCGGCGAAGATCAGCACGCCCCATCCATCGAGCGCCCCATGACCCCCCTCACCGAATCGGACCGCGAGGCCCTGGCTCTGCAACTCGACCTCCTGAAGCGCCGCGTACTCGACGAGCTTCGCGGTGCCGGAGCGCATGTCGGGCCCGGCACGCGCGCCGGCGACCATGAAGTCCACAGCCATGCCGACGACGCCGAAGCCGAGCAACTGGACGACGTGCATTTCGCCGAGATCGAGGTCGACCGCACGCGGCTGTACGACATCGAGCGGGCGCAGCAGCGACTGGCCGACGGCCTCTATGGCATCTGCGCCGACTGCGGCGAGGAGATTCCGCGCGAGCGACTCCTGGCCCAACCCACGGCCATCCGGTGCGCCGCTTGCCAGACCGCGGCCGAAAGCCGGCGTCGCAGCTGAAGGCTCACCGAGGAGCCTCGTCGTCGTTGGCGAGCGCCTGCATCCTCCATCCGGATTGCACCCGCGTCGATGGCGTGACGTTGCGATGCGGGCGGGACAAGGAATAACATGCACGGGTGGCCACCCCCCTCCACCTTGCAGTCCTTGACGACGAAGCGGACATCACACAGCTGCTCGCCACCTACCTCGGAGGCCAGGGATTTCGCGTCAGCCAGGTTCATTCCGGCGCTGCGCTCATGGCGCTGATGTCGGGCGATGCGCCCGCGCTCGTCCTGCTCGACCTGGGCTTGCCGGGCGAAGACGGCTTTGCGATCGCACGCCAGCTGCGCGAGCACTGGCAGTGCGGGTTGGTGATCGTCACGGGTCGCGGCGATCCGGTGGACAAGGTGGTCGGCCTCGAGGTCGGGGCCGACGACTATGTGACCAAGCCTTTCGATCTGCGCGAACTGGTCGCCCGCGTCAAGGCCGTGCTGCGCCGCCTGGCGCCCGCAGGGCAGCCCGCATCGGCAAAGGCGAGCGCCGAGGCCGCAACGCTGCTGCGCTTCGCGCAATGGGAGCTCGACACGGCGGCGCGGCGCCTGCTGGACTCGAGCCGGCAGGAGGTGGCCCTGACCACCGGCGAGTTCGACCTTCTGAACACGCTGGCCACGCATCCGGGTCGGGTGCTGTCGCGGGACTTCCTTCTCGAACACACGCGAGGCCGGGACGGCGGCCCCTTCGACCGAACCATCGATGTGCAGATCGGGCGATTGCGCCGAAAGATCGAGGCCGACCCCGACCATCCCCAGATCATCAAGTCGGTCCGCGGCGCCGGCTACATCCTGGTTCCCAAGGTCGAGGCGGGCTGACCGTGGGCGAATCCGCTGTTCCGGGGTTCGACGACGAAACGGTATTCCGCTCGCTCTTCATCGCCTACCCGGACGCGCTCCTCCTGGTGGATCTGCAAGGCGTGATCGGGTTGGCGAATCCCGCCGCGCTGGAGCTTCTGGGCTACGCAAAGGAAGAACTGCAGGGCCTGTCCGTGGACGAACTGGTCCCGGATGCCATCCGGCGCCGCCATTCGGCCTATCGCAACGCCTATGCCGACCATCCCCGCGCGCGCCCGATGGGCATGCAGACGGACCTGGTGGCCAAGCGGCGCGACGGCAGCGAAGTGATGGTCGAGATCGCACTGAGTCCGCTGCAGAATCACGGCCTGCCCTACGTGGTCGCCGCGATCCGCGCAGTAGGCGCGTATCCCCGCGTGAAGCAGGCCCTGCAGCGCGCCCGCTACGCCGAATACCTCGCACAGTTCGGGCGCCACGCAGTGGATGCGCGCGACTCGAAGACACTCCTCGGGCTCGTGCCGGACATCGCGGCGGAAGCCCTGCAAGTCGAGATGGCCAAGGTCCTGCTGCTGGAGCCGAGCGGACTTGCATTCCGCATCGTCGCCGGCGTGGGCCTTCTGCCGCAGGAAACCA
The DNA here is from genome assembly GCF_052114385.1 of Variovorax sp. M-6. NCBI lineage: Bacteria > Pseudomonadati > Pseudomonadota > Betaproteobacteria > Burkholderiales > Comamonadaceae > Variovorax > Variovorax sp. M-6. The sequence continues at coordinate 74,441 of NZ_JBFREQ010000010.1, forward strand.
TCGGCCATCGGATCCCGAACGCGCCCGATTCCCCGTCCGGCCATGTGGTGGCCCGGGGCAAGCCGGTACTGATCGCCGACTATGCGCAGGAGCGGCGCTTCACGATTCCATCCCCCTACGTCGAGGCCGGCATGGTCTGCGAACTCTCCGTGCCGCTGGCGGACCGGGGCCGCACCATCGGAACGCTGGCCGTTCGTTCGCGCACCCCGCAGCGCTTCGGCGACGACGAGGTTCGCTTCCTGGAATCCCTGTCGAGCATGCTGGCCACCGTGCTGCAGCGAGAGAGCAGCGAGGAAGCGCTCAACCATGCGCAACGGCTCGAGAGCGTCGGCCAACTGACGGGCGGCGTCGCGCACGATTTCAACAATCTGCTGACGGTGATCTCCGGCAACCTTCAGGTGCTCGCGGACGCCCCCGCGTACGCCGACGATCCCTTCGTGCAGCAGCTCGTCGGCGCCGCCTCGCGCGCCACCCGACGCGGCGCCGAACTGACGAGCAAGCTGCTCGCGTTCTCGCGACGCCAGGTCCTTCAACCGACGATCGTCGACATCGCCGCGCTGCTGCGGTCGCTGACCGACATGCTGAGGCGCACTCTCGACCAGCGCATCCTCATCACGCTCGACACCGAAAATGCGCTGTGCATGGCGGACCCTGTCCAGCTCGAATCGACGCTGCTGAACGTGGCCATCAATGCACGCGATGCCATGCCGCAGGGCGGCACGCTGTCGTTCACCTGCACGGCGGTGCCTGCGTTGCCCGATGAACTGGATGCCCCACAGAACCGATCCGCCGAGGAAGGCTTCGTGTCGATCGCCATTTCGGACACCGGCGAAGGCATGTCAGAGAGCGTCAAGTTGCGCGCCTTCGAGCCCTTCTTCACCACCAAGGACACCGGCCGCGGCACAGGCCTCGGCCTGTCTACCGTCTACGGCTTCGCCAAGCAGTCGCGGGGTGCCGTCAGCCTGGCGAGTACCCCCGGCGCGGGGACGACCGTCACGATATTCCTGCCGCGCGTCGAGGGAGACCGGGCCACCGATGAGAAGCTCGGGACCGCGGCGAGTGAAGTCCCCTCAGGGCTGCGCGTCCTGCTGGTGGAGGACGATGCGGGAGTGCGCAGCGTGGTCCGGCAGTTCCTGGCCTCGATGGACTGCGAGGTCACGGCCTGCGCCGGCGGCGAGGAAGCGTTGCGCGTGCTTGCCTCGGGCCAGGCCGTCGACCTGCTGCTCACCGACATCCTGCTCGGCGCCGGCCCGCGGGGCACCCAACTGGCCGATGCTGCACACACGCTGTTGCCCGGCCTTCCGGTGCTGCTGATGTCCGGCTATTCCGGAGAGCTGCTCGAGGAGGCTCACGTCCGGGAACTGCTGCGCAAGCCTTTCACGCGAACCGACCTCGAGCAGGCCATCTCGAGGATGCTCGACGGCGCTCAGTGAAGGGCGCCGGCCATCGGCGCGGCCGTAGCCGTACGCTGGATGAAGGCCGTGAGTGCCTCCACCCGCGGAATGTGGATGTCGCGCCGGCCCTTCTCCGTGAACCGGATCACGTCTCCCCGCGCCAGCCGCGACAGCGCCCGGCTCACGGTCTCCAGCGTCATTCCGAGATAGTTGCCGATTTCGGCACGCGTCATGCGCAGCGTGATCTGATCGGTGCGCAGGCCCCGCTGCGCCAGCGCGTCGGCCCAGTAGCGAAGGAAGCCCGCGACGCGCGCATCGGCGGGCAGCGTGCACAAGGACAGCATCGAATCGTGATCGCGGGTGAGTTCGCGGCTCATGGTCTCGTGCAGCGCGGTGAGCAGCGCGGGCGTGCGCACGGCGGCCTGGAGCAGCGCGTCGTAGCGAATGGCCCAGACTTCGCCGGTGTCCATGGCCACCGCATCGCAAGCGTAGTGCGCCGTCGCGATGCCATCGAGGCCGAGCCAGTCGCCCTTGAAATAGAGACCGACCACCTGTTCGCGCCCTTCCCCGGACAGGTTCACCATCTTGAAACAGCCGGAGTTCACGACATGGAGGTATCCGAACGCCTGGCCCACCTGGTACACCGTGTCGCCGGCATGGACGATGCGCCGGTGGATGGGAAAGCTGTCCTGGAGCAGCTGCAGCGTGTCGGCGATGCGCCGAACGACAGACCCCGTGCACTTCGGAACGCTTGCTTCAGTCATCACTGGCTCCTTGCAGATCGATGGGCAAAGCTTAGGAAGCGTGTGCAACGGCACTGCCAACGCCATGGCGTCCTCGGTAACAGCAGGTGAATGCTCCGTGTCCGTTCGGTATCGGCAAGGGCGCGCAGCAAGATGTTGATGGCCGTCAAGGCCGCGAAGGGCAAACGTCATACCGTCACCGTTGTGAAAGACATTCATTCCTTCGCCTCCCGCAGCTTGTCGACGGATGAACCGCTGCTCGCAGGAAGAATCGTGGCCCTTTTCGCCGCTGCCCGGCGCCTGCGAGCGGATGCGCATTCGGAAGCGGTCGGCAAGGCCCTGCGCGGCAAGAACCTGGCTTTGCTTCAGACCGTGCCATGGGGACGCGAGACTTCGCCGCTTCATCGCGCCGCCCAGGATCTCGGCGCCCGCGTCGCCGAGGTGCGTTTCGAGACCGGTGGGCCGACCCAGCCCGACATCGGCACCCTCGCGCGACTCCTGGGGCGCATGTATGACGCCATCGACTGCGGAGGGCTGCCGCCGCCCTCCGTGCAAAGAATCGAACTGGAGGCCGGCGTTCCCGTCTACGCCGGACTGGGCCTCGACGATCACCCTGCCAGGATGCTGGCCGATCTCATGACACTTTGCGAGCACGACTCGGCGCCGGTGCCACAGGGGACCATCCTGTTCCTCGGAGACTCGCAGACGGGGCGCAGCCGCGCCTTCCTGTCGGCCGCGCGGGAAATAGGCTTTGCGCTGCACGTGGCCGGGCCCGGACGTGCGGCATCGAACGAGGCGATGTTCGTGGTCGATGCCACGCAGTCCCCGCACTGGTCGCTGCACGGGTGGTCAGGCGCACCCATCGACGAGGCCCGGCGAGCGGAGAACCATCGTTGCGTGATGCAAACGGTGCTGCTCGACACCCTGGCCCAGGCCTGACCCGCGCTCAGGGCGGAGCCGCCACCACGCGCAACACCTTCCCGCTGCGGCCGGCGCGGCCGGGTTCGCCGCTGCGGCAACGGACCTGCACGTCCACGGCGCCTTGGGATTCAAGAAATTCGCCAAGCACCCGCTGCGCCCGTCGCAGCGCGAGTTCGGCCTCCGTGCCGCACAGGCCGGTGCGCAGCAGCAACTCGCAGGGGCCCTCCTGCACGAGCTGGAAGTCGAACAGGCCGGCATCCTCTTCGAGCTTCGTGCTCAGCGCCAAGGGAAGCACACTGACCGAACCCGCCCCGGCGCGGCCCAGATGCAGCGTCTCCTCGCTGCGGCCCTCCACTTCGATGACGGGCAGGCAGGAGCCGCATACGCAGGCCCGTGCCTGCACGGTGACGCGATCGCCCATGTCATAGCGGATCAAGGGCTGCACATGGTTCGCCAGGTTGGTCAGCAGCGTTGTCGCACCCGCCTCGCCGGGCGCGGCCGCGCGTCCCTGCGCGTCCACCGGCTCAAGAATCACCCAGTCGCTGTTGAGATGCAGGTGGCCGTGTTCGCACTCGGACGCCAGCGACAGGAACTCCGATGCGCCGTAGCTGCTGGCCACCGGGCAGTCGAAAGCCCGCCTCATGAACTCGCGCTTGGCCGCCGACATGTCTTCACCGCCGGTCCAGACTTCTTGCGGCGACGATCGCAGCCGTCCGGCCAGGCGTTCTTCGGCCAGCAGGACCGCGGCGCTCGGATAGGTGGCGATCACCGTCGGGGCCAAGGCGTTCAGTTCCGCCACCATGCCCGCGGCGGGCTGCAGGAACGAGATGCCGCGCAGGCGGCTCGACAACGCCGGATTGAGCCGCCGCAGGCGCTCGATCGAGACCGTGCTGGCAAAGTGCCCGTCGGTCGCACCGACGAAGGCGATGCGCTCGCCGAGGCCCCAGGGGTCCAGCAGCCGCTGCAGCGGACGCAGCACAGGCCGCCGCAGCGACTCCAGTGCGTCGTAGACGGCCATCGCCGCCGCGTCCTGAACGAAGATGCCGGGTTCGCCGCTGCTGCCCGAGCTTTCCCACACCACGTAGCGTCCCTGGAAGGGCTCCGCGATACGCCGGCGGTCGGCCACGAACCGGCGCAATTCCTCCAGCCGCAAACACGGGTCGGTGACCCATTCGTCGAAGCGCCGCATGAGTTCGGCCTTGTGTGCGACCGGCAGGTCCTCAAGGCGCAGGTCGCTCGGATCGCGCCCTTCGAGCAGGCGTCGGTACAGCGCCGAGTGCTGCCTCGCCGAGGCGAGCAGTTCGCCAAGGCGCCGTGCCTGCCGGGCGGCGATCGCGGCGGCCGGCGCGTGCAAGGCCAGCGCGACATCGACCGCGACCGTGCCGGACAACCAGAGATCGAGCGGGGGCGGCGGGATCGGCGCGCTCATGGGCCTGCTCCGGCAGGGACGACCGGCGACTTCGAGCGCACGAGATTCAAGGCGGGCAGACGGTCGAAGGCCATGGTGCGGCCCCCTCTTCAAAGCTCGTGCGATTCGAGGTAGTCGGGCACGGTCACCGGCCAGCCGTGGCGCTCCTCGATCGCGAGCCGCAACGCGTCGGCCGCGACCGGCTCGCCATGTGTCACGAAAACCCGCCGCGGGGCCGGCAGCGCATCGAGCCAGGCCAGCAGTTGCCCGCGATCGGCATGGGCCGACAGCGTGTCGAGATGGGCCACCTCGGCGCGCACCGGCACGTAGGCGCCGTGGATCTTGACCTCCTTCGCACCACCCACCAGCGACGCACCGCGCGTACCGGCCGCCTGGAACCCGGCGAACAAGAGGGTGTTCCTCGCATCCGGCGCATAGGCTTTCAGGTGATGCAGCACGCGACCGCCGGTCGCCATGCCGCTGGCGGACACGATGATCGAGGGGAAGGCCAGCGCGTTGAGCCGCTTCGACTCTTCCGCGGTGTTGACGATGATCGCCTCCTTGCTCATCGCGGCACACTGGTCGGCGCTCAGGCGATGCTGGTCGAGATGGTGACGGTAGATGCGCGTGGCGTCCGCCGCCATCGGGCTGTTGAGATAGACCGGCATGTCGGGAATGCGACGCGCCTGCTTGAGCAGTTGAATGCAGTGCAGCAGCGTCTGCGCGCGCCCCACGGCGAAAGCGGGGATGACGAGCATGCCGCCGCGTGCGGCAGTGCGATTGACCACCGCCGCCAGGGCGCCGAGCGTGTCGACGTCGCGGTGCAGTCGGTCGCCATAGGTCGACTCCACGACGACATAGTCCGCCGCCTCGGGCCTTTCGGGCGCCCGCATCACCAGGTCGTCGCTGCGACCGAGATCGCCGGAAAACAGGATGCTTCCATCCGCCCAGGCGATGCGCGCGCTGGCCGCGCCCACAATGTGTCCCGCGCGCCTCAGACGCCACTTCCAGCCGCGCCACGGCGACTGCACCTCGTCGAAGGGCACGGCCTCGAAGCGCCCGAGGGCCTCGCGGGCATCCTCCATCGTGTAGAGCGGCAGCGCGGGCTCGTGCCTGGAATGGCCATGGCGATTCGCGAAATCGGCCTCCTCCTCCTGCAGCCAGCCGGAATCCGGGAGCAGCAGTTCGCAGAGGTCGCGCGTCGCCTGGGTGCAGTAGACCGGGCCCCTGAAGCCCAGCTTGATCAAGCGCGGCACGAAACCGCTGTGGTCCAAGTGCGCATGCGTGAGCAGCACCGCGTCGATGTCGGAAGCCTTGATGGGCAGCGGCGCCCAGTTGCGCAGGCGCAGCTGCTTCAGGCCCTGGAACAAGCCACAGTCCACCAGCAGGCGGCGGCCGTCATGCTCCAGCAGGTATTTCGATCCGGTGACGGTCCCTGTGCCGCCGAGGAATTCAATGCGCATCGTCGCTCCTTGGTGGATCGGAGCTTGGCAGTCGCGAGGCGGATCGGCTTGATGTTCATCAAGGAAGCATCCTTTCGGTCCGTTCGCAATGGTTCATGCTCCGGAGGTCGGATCCGGCCCTCCTGTGTACGCCCTCGGACACGGTCGCGCAACTGCCAGCGTCGGTGTCCGCCCCAGTGAAAACCTTGCACGGGTATGCCGCCCGACCTGTCGCGTCGCAGATAATCTCGCCTTTGCTGGACACGCAACAATAAGAAATGCGATGGATGTTGTTGAAGCTCAGCTCTTTCTGACAAACAGGGCTGGGATGACGGAAAAGACAGCAGCACAATACCGCCAGGCGATTCAGCTTTCCGGCAAGACCATTTACTCGCCGATCGAAGTCGGAGATTCGGAATACTGGATTCCGACCGAAAGCCTGGAGCAGCTTCTGAACGCCGGACTGAGCGGTAGAAGTCTGGCAGGCCTTGCCCTGAGGACTCGTTCAAAGGTCGTGAAGGCGGCTGTATGCGAAGCACTCGGCTATCCGATACCGCCGTCGTTCGCCAAGGTACAACCTAGATTTCTTGGCCAGCAACTGGACATCTACACGCAAAAGTCGCTGAACCTCCAGATCTGGAATGAAGAGCTGTCCCCCGAGCGTCGCTATGCCCTCATCGAAGTGACTTCGGACGATACGATCGGGCTGGTCAAGGTCGTCAACGGGCAGCAGTTGGCCATCCTGGACACGACTGGAACCATCACAACGAAGTACCAGGCCAGGCTTGAGCGTGGCGATGCAAGCCACGAGCTTGTCTCTCTGGCGGACACCCCCGGCCTGCGTCCATATGTTCGGTCAGGCCTGCAATTCGATGCATCAGTCAGTCCGGTCAAGCCGCCGGCGAATGCCGAGTTGCTGCCTATTCAAGAAATCTTCAGCCGGCTCGCACCGCTCGTCGGCACCACTTTTCCTGATCCCGGCCGTGACCAGGAAAGAAATCGCGGCGCGGCCCTTCATGGGGCGGTTTGTCGGAGTCTGGGCTACAGCCGCCACGAGGACACGGGTCAGTTCCCAGACATATTGCACCAGCTTCTCGAAGTCAAACTTCAGACATCGCCCACGATCGACCTGGGTCTGGTCCAGCCGAACAGCGAATCCCGTCTCGATGTCGAACAGGTGGGACAGTTCCATCCGCGCCATTGCGACACCCGGTATGCCGTCTTTTTTGCGGAGACAGACAATGTCACCGTGCGCATCACCAATCTCTACGTGACTTCCGGCGCTGATTTCTTCTCACGATTTCGGCGGTTCGAGGGACGTGTACAGAATGGGAAGATACAACTTCCCCTACCCCGCAACTTTTTCAGGCCCTAGGCCAAAAGCGCTCCATACTCTCTTGTCGAGCGCAGCCACCAGACCATCCGCCTCGGCAGAAGGAATGATTGAATATATTTCCTTCGTCAGTTCGATGATTTTCTGAGTCGAGGTGAGTTTTGGATCAGGCAGCGGAAACTGCTCCACGTACTGCGTGATGAATCGACGCCTTCCCGCGTACAGCTTGTTGTTGAAGCTGTGATCGTAGAACGCCTTGATGAAAGACGAATTGGCGACCGCCAACGCAAGCCAAAGAAGGTCACCGTTCCTTGGATCATCGGCCTTGAGCCAATAGCACTCGCCATTGACGACGCCGCCATCCAGATCCATCCAGAAAACTGGCTCGTCTGCAATATCTGGAAAAACGAGCTTGGGCTGGCTCCATGAAGCCGGGTCTTGGGGAACCCAGATTTCAAACCACTGTCGACCGCCTTCGATCACATAGGTTCTGGCCTCCAACGCTTGCCTGTGCGAGTTGAGATAGGCACGGGCAATCGGGTAGTCTGAAAGATCGACGGCCCTCCTGCCCGATTCGGTGGCTTCATGCGGATACAGGATTTCCTTTCTCTTGCTCGCCTTTTCCGGCAGTTTCGACTTGAACTGGCGCGCAGAGTATCGAGTGATCAGCGGTCTCAGCAGCTCCGGCCTTCCTCCAGGCAGATCATCCCAGTCGCTGCGCAAGAACACCTTGTCGGCCGTTGACTTGACTCCCACACGGATCTTGCCGATCGACTTGAAAGGTCTCCAGGTATTCCGGGCAACGGTAGCAAGCCAATCGTCCGTGTGAGCCGTCGCAACGCGCCATAGCCCTTGATCTTCACCGCCATTGTCGAGAACGCCGCGCTGTATGTTGAAGCGGCGCCCATCGGGCACGGAGCAGACACCGGACTCCTTTGCAGTCAAGGCATTCAATACACTCGACGCAACAGTGCTGGCGGGCTGATCCGTTTCGTAGATCGTGGTCAATTGAATGGAGTCTGTGGATCCGGAATCTCCCTGGCTACGGTGCTTCGCCAGAATGACGGCAGGCAGAACTGCCGCATCAAAGAGTTTCGTGTCGCCCAGGTCCCAGACATGCAGGAGATCGTATGTTCTCAGCAGAGCGGAACGGACCGCTTGACCGGATTTCGTCGTCATGAAGCGATTCGACACGATGACTGAAGCAACCCCATTCGGCGCCAGGACGCGTGATATTCCAAGCAGGAAGGGATAGTAAAGATCAACACGCCCGGTCAGGCCGAACTGTTTGGCCAGAACCTGCGCTGCATCGGCGCCCAGGACCTGCGTTCGGACATACGGTGGATTCGCGACGACAAGATCGAATCCATCCGATGGTGGCGCCGAAAACAGGTTCTGCTCTCCGTACTCCGCGAGCACAAACGAGAGGAAGCTCACTTCGTGAAATACAAGCTTCCCAACCGGCCATTTCTCAAGTCTGCTTCTGGCCGCCGCAATGGCATCAGGATCGGTGTCGAAGCCAGTCACCTCAAGCCTGCCAAGTGCGTCCGGCGGCAATTTCAGGAGCAAGGCATCGAGCAGCGCACCGTCTCCAACCGCCGGATCGAGCACCCTGATTTGCCCTTCGGCAGGGACCTGAAAGGCCTCCAACGCGGCATCGGCCACAAACAAGGCCAATTCATCGGGGGTGTACGTGGCGCCTGCCGCCTTTTGCCTGTCCGGATTGCTGTAGCGTCCTTGCGTGCTCGCCAAGTCGAGTGCCAGGTTCACGATCGTTGTCATGAGACGATTATCCTTTGGCGCACCCTGCGCTCTGGCGCGATGCCGATGCGGTAGCCCCGTGGGACTGGCGAAAGGCTCGGCGCGGCGACTGGTCAGGGTTCTCCACCAAGCCCGTGGACAGCCCTGTGGAAAACTGCATGCGAAACGTCAGGGATCGACTCCAGACTTGCGATCCGACGCGATGCCGTAAAAACAGGCAGTCCGCCACCGAGATCCGCTCGAAGTTGCCTGTGAATTTCTCGGACCTGCCGAGACCGGCCCGGCGTCGAACGCCTCGATGTCGAGAGCCTTCAGAAGAGCGACGGCTGCTCCGGCGGCGGATCCTTCGGACCTGGCGCCTTCGCCTTGGGTTCCTTCGGCGGAAGCGGCTCCGGCGCCATGGCCAGGCGCTCGGCCGGGAATGGGTTCATGAAATCCATCGAGCGTTGCGCCGGCGCGTCGAGCCACTCTCCGTACTGCGCCTCCGGCAGGATCACGACCATCCGTTTCTCGTCCTCGGGGCGGTGCATGTGCATGAACTGCGGGTGGTTCGCGGCGTTGATGGTCAGCATGGTGAAGCTGTCAGCCCATGCCCCCGTTTTCGGGTCTTTCCAGGGCCACCACAGACCCGCGACCCCGAGCGTTTCGTCGTCGCCGCGCGTGAACCGGGTGGGCACCGGCGTGCCAGGTCGCCAGTCGGGCTCGTAGATCGCCTGGCACGGCACGATGCAGTGCCGCGGCTTGGCCCAGGCGGCTTTGTAGCTGGCCTTGGTCGCAACCGTCTCCGTGCGCGCGTTGTAGGTGTTCTTGCAGTACTTGGTGTCTTCGGCCCACGAAGGGAGCATCCCGAAATGCCCTTCGCTCAGTTCGAAGGCCGGCACGGCCTCGTCGCCTGACTCGCGCTCTCGCGGTCGACGAATGAAGGGTGCCATGTGGCTCGGGTAGATGTGCAGGCCTCCGGGCGGCGGCTCCCAGTTGGGCGGCAGCGTGATCCCGAAATGCTTTTCGATCTGCTTGCGGCGCTTCTCGGCTTGGTAGTGGCTGCACATCAGCGCATTCTCCCGGAGGTCACCTTGAGCGACAGAAGTCTTCCGCGCAATTTGCAGTCCAGGGGGTCTGAGCCTCAGCTGCCTCGTGGGCAGCAAAGCAGACCGCGGCCAACAGCGTCCGCTTGAACGCCTTGCTCATCTGGATCCTGCCTCAAGAGGCTGCGCGAGCGCCGCCAATGGGCGCCAGCCACTCCACGGCCGCCCGCGCCGGCGCCATGGCTCGCAAGCGCTCGTCGCGCCACAGATCGGCCGCCACCTCGTCGAGTTGGTCAGGGTCCACCGTTCGCCATTGGCGCTGCAGCTGGTGGGCGCAAACAGCAATCCAGTCATCGCGTTCCATGCCTTCAGGATAGCAAATGACTGTATTTTTATCCAGTATTTTGCAATGTCCTCACGATTCCGAAGCGACGCGCGGAGGCGGCGAAGGCGCCAGCGGCCTGTCTCGAGGGTCGAGGGTATTGTCCAATTGCCCGGGGAAATCAATGACCAGCAGCAGGACGCTGGGTCCAATCCACTGGCAAGGGCGGACTGCCAGGTGGACCGCCTCGCGCTTCGATCGCCGTGTAGAGCTTCTTGCCTCTGGTGTCCAGCGTTCGGATTGCCTCCTCAGCGGTGAATTCGAGGTATCTCGGATCCAAGGTCTGACTGGTGGTTGGCAAATCCACAAATTCGATCGCGGCGATCAGCTTTCGGGTCTGTCCATCCCCCACCAGCCATGCTTCCATGTAGTCATAGCGATCGAACCGGTTCAGGTCCACGCGCTTGAAAGCGTCGGACAACGCGGACAGCTCCGCCAACATCGAACTACGCTCATCGGGCGTGGATCCAGACCCAACGGATTCCACCTCTGTCATTTTGACCGCTACACCGCGAGTGCCTCCGAGCAGTTGAAAGAGCGTTTCGAGGAACTGCGTGTAGTCAGCACTTTGCTCTCGCTCTTTTTGCTTCAGCTGCTTCCGGTGTGCCCAGTTGACCGCCCACGCGGTCATGGCAATGGCACCGATAGAGCCCCAAGCCTGCACCCACGACGCGCACTCGCTTCGGCTGAAGCCAGGGATCAGAACGCAGGTTTCCCACACGTCGTAGGCCATCTCCACCTCCAATCTCAGCGCCTCGAGTATCCGCGCGATCACCGACGGCGTGCAGATCTGCGGAAGGGCTGCAGCGCGATGTCAGTACTTCGGCAGACTCGCAAGACTGATCTTGGCGCGTCCCACGAATTCAATCGGCACCAGGTCGTCAGTGCCAGGCGCGCAGATCACGTCGGGCCCCTTGTCGTAGGTCCCGTCCTGACGGGCCACCAGCACCGTCACACGGTCGCCGCCATGGAGCCGGCTTGCCACCTCGGACGCCGGTGTATCGACGCCGTCGCCGAGCGAGAACTCATTGTCTCCAGTGAGTTCGATTGGGTGGAGCATGAACCGCTCGATTCCTTTTTCACCGAAGCGGATCCTGGTAGCGCCGTAGCGGGACATCACGATCTCCTCGTTGTGGAGCCCACGGCAGCCGGCCGCGAGCGGAGTGGGGTGCCAGCGTGACGTCAGCCGTTCACCGGTCGGAGCTTCTCCAGCCAGGCCTTGGCGGCTTCGACGGCTGCGTCCTCCGCGTCTTCCTTGGTGCCGAACAGCGAGCCCGTCGATACCTTCGTTTCTTCATCAGCTTCGCACTGGTGCTCCGTGATGGTGAACGTCGCCTGGAACCTGCCGTCGGCCGTCGGTTCCCCGCGGCCATGAATCGTGAACCTGCCGCAGTGCGCGGTCTCGATTGTTCCCATGTCTTCCTCCATCGTTTTAGGTACGCAGTATGAAGGCGGTCTCGATCCGTCAGCCCTGGGGCATGGCTCATCGTGCGGCCCGATCTCATCAATCGAGTGGAGCGCGCCCGCGCATTCAACGCAGCCCTGATGAAGACGACCAAGGATGGCCGATTCGTATTCCAAAAACCAAAATGGGCTGCAGCCCGAAGGCTGCAACCCATTGATTTCCCTAGAGAATCTGGCGGAGTGGACGGGACTCGAACCCGCGACCCCCGGCGTGACAGGCCGGTATTCTAACCAACTGAACTACCACTCCTGGTAGACAACGTTCACTCCAAAAGGAGCCAAGTGCTGCGACTTGTGCCGGCTTCACCTTGCAGTGAAACTGGCGACCCTACGGGGATTCGAACCCCGGTAGCCACCGTGAAAGGGTGGTGTCCTAGGCCTCTAGACGATAGGGTCAAAACCTTAGGAACCGCGCTGCGATCAGCGCTTGTTTCTCAAACTCTTCTTCAACTCGACACCATGTTGGTGGAGGTAAGCGGGATCGAACCGCTGACCTCTTGCATGCCATGCAAGCGCTCTCCCAGCTGAGCTATACCCCCCTGGGTGTCGAGCCTCAAATTATAGCCTGAAAATCAGGCCTCTTTCAATCTCTTCAAAATAGTTTCGCGAGAAAAAAGCGCGAGGACCGAATCGAGAGAAGGCGTCTGCGGGGTGCCCATCACGAGCACTCGCACCGGCATGGCCAATGCCGGCATCTTGAGACCTTGCGCAACCAGCACCTCCTTGATGGCCGATGCGATCGCTGCCTTGTCCCAAGCGACGGCCGATAGTTTATCCGCAAGTTCGGCGATCGCCGGGCGCACCGCATCAGAAATATGCTGCGCGCGATCGGCATCGCTCGCCTTCACGTCGGCGTAGAACGCAGCCGCCCATCCCGCGAGCGCGACCGTGGTGTCGCAGCGGTCCTTGAAGAGGGCGCAGATCGCGGGCAAGCGCTCGTCGGCCACGATGCCGCGCGCCTGCAACTGCGCAGCGACCAGCGGCGCCAGGGCATCGTCGGCCATCGCCTTCAGGTGTTGCGCATTGACCCAGCGCAGCTTGGTCTCGTCGAACTGCGCCGCGCTGCGGCCCAGGTGATCGAGGTTGAACCACTCGACGAATTGCGCGCGCGTGAAGATCTCGTCGTCGCCGTGGCTCCAGCCCAGCCGCGCGAGGTAGTTCACCATCGCCTCGGGCAGGAAGCCTTCGTCGCGGAACTGCGTGACGGGCTTGGCACCGTTGCGCTTGCTCATCTTCTCGCCCTGCTCGTTCAGCACGGTGGGCAGGTGCGCATACACCGGCGGCTCCTTGCCGAGAGCGCGGAAGATGTTGATCTGGCGCGGCGTGTTGTTGACGTGGTCGTCGCCACGGATCACGTGCGTGATCGCCATGTCGATGTCGTCGACCACGACGCAGAAGTTGTAGGTCGGCGTGCCGTCGGGCCGCGCGATCACGAGATCGTCGAGTTCGTCGTTGCCGATCTCGATGCGGCCCTTGACCTTGTCGTCCCACGCGACCACGCCGCCCTGCGGATTGCGAAAGCGCAGCACCGGCTGAACACCCGCGGGCACCGGCGGCAATACCTTGCCGGGCTCGGGCCGCCAGGTGCCGTCGTAGCGCGGCTTCTCCTTCGCGGCCATCTGCTTCTCGCGCAGCGCATCTAGGTCGGCCATGCTCATGTAGCACGGGTAGACCAGGTCGGCGGCCTGCATCTCGGCCAGCACCGTCTTGTAGCGGTCCATGCGCTGCATCTGGTAGTACGGGCCCTCGTCATGGTCGAGGCCCAGCCACTGCATGCCTTCGAGGATCACGTCGACGGCCGCCTGCGTCGAGCGTTCGACGTCGGTGTCCTCGATGCGCAGGATGAAGTCGCCGCCCGTGGAGCGCGCGAAGGCCCATGGATAGAGGGCCGAGCGGATGTTGCCGAGGTGGATGAAGCCGGTCGGGGACGGTGCGAAACGGGTGCGGGTCTTCTGTGTCATGCAGGGGTACTCAGGCCAGCTAGACCTCGCAGGAGGTCGGCCTTGATGTCGTCGATGTGGTCCAGCCCGACCGCAACGCGGATCAGGCCCTGACCGATGCCGGCCGCCTGCCGCTGGGCTTCGGAAAGGCGCCCATGCGAGGTGGTGGCCGGATGGGTGATGGTGGTCTTGGTGTCGCCAAGGTTGGCCGTGATGCTCAGCACACGGGTGCTGTCGATCACGTGGAAGGCGTTGGCGCGCGCGGCTTCGGGGCCGTCGGCCCGGACGTCGAAGGACACCACGGCCCCGCCCTGCCCCGACTGCTGGCGCATGGCCAGTTCGTGCTGCGGATGCGAAGCCAGGCCGGGATAGTAGACGCGCGCCACGCCGGGCTGCGTTTCGAGCCACTGCGCCAGCGCCAGCGCGCCGGCGCAGTGCGCCTGCATGCGGATGCCCAGCGTCTCGAGGCCCTTGAGCACCACCCAGGCGTTGAAGGGCGACAGCGCCATGCCCGCGGTGCGCACCACCGGGGCGAACACTTCGTTGACCAACTTCGCCGAGCCGCAGATCGCCCCGGCCAGCACGCGGCCCTGTCCTTCGAGGTACTTGGTGCCCGAATGGATGACCAGGTCGGCGCCGAGCTCGACCGGCCGCTGCAGCGCCGGCGAGCAGAAGCAGTTGTCGACCGCCAGCAGCGCTCCCGCGGCATGCGCGAGATCGGCCAGCGCGCGGATGTCGCAGACATCGGTCAGCGGGTTGGTCGGCGTCTCGGCGAACAGCAGCTTGGTGCTCGGACGGATCGCCGCCTTCCATTCGGCGACGTCGGTCTGCGAGACGAAGGTGGTCTCGACGCCGAACTTGCCGAACTCGCGACCGATCAGGTTCAAGGTCGAGCCGAACACCGAGCGCGAGCACACGACGTGGTCGCCGGCGCGCAGCAGGCCCATGCACATCATGAGGATCGCGCCCATGCCGCTGGAGGCGCCGATCGCGGCTTCGGTGCCTTCGAGCGCTGCCAGGCGATGCTCGAAGCTGGCCACGGTCGGATTCGAGGTGCGGGTGTAGGTGAAGCCTTCCTCGGTGCCGGCGAAGCGGCGCGCCGAGGTCTCGGCATCGGGCTGCACGAAGCTGCTGGTGAGGAACAGCGCCTCGGAGTTCTCGCCGTACTGGCTGCGTTCGAGCGCGGTGCGCACCGCGAGCGTGTCGCGGTGCAGACCCGGGGGCAGGGATCGGTCGGTCACGGTCGCTTTCAGCTGAGGTTGGGCAGCGCGAGACGGGAGGAGTCCTCCTCGGTTTCCTCGATGCGCGGCCGGCTGCCGTTCATGCGCGTGATGGCCTCGGTGTCGATGTCGCCGGTGACGTAGACGCCGTCGAAGCACGAGGCATCGAAGCCGTCGAGCTTGGGGTTGAGCGAGCCGATGGCGCGCTTCATCGCGTCGACGTCCTGGTAGATCAGCGCATCGCAGCCGATGACTTCGCGGATCTGCTCGACCGTGCGGTCGTGCGCCACCAGCTCGTCCTTGGTCGGCATGTCGATGCCGTAGACGTTCGGATAGCGCACCGGCGGCGCGGCGCTCGCGAGATACACCTTGCGGGCGCCGGCGTCGCGCGCCATCTGGACGATCTCGCGGCTGGTGGTGCCGCGCACGATCGAGTCGTCGACCAGGAGCACGTTGCGGCCCTTGAATTCGCTGGCGATGACATTGAGCTTCTGGCGCACCGACTTCTTGCGCACGCCCTGCCCCGGCATGATGAAGGTGCGGCCGACGTAGCGGTTCTTCACGAAGCCTTCGCGGTACGGGATGCCCAGCAGGTGCGCGAGCTGCGTCGCGCTCGGCCGGCTCGATTCGGGGATCGGGATGATGACGTCGATCTCGTTCGGCGGCACGGTCGAGACCACGCGCTTGGCCAGCGTCTCGCCGAGGTTCAGCCGCGCCTGGTAGACCGAGATGCCGTCGAGCACCGAGTCGGGCCGCGCCAGGTAGACGAACTCGAAGATGCAGGGGTTGAGCGACGGAGCGTCGGCGCACTGCTCGGCATGCACCTGGCCCTGCAGGTCGATGAAGACCGCCTCGCCGGGCGCGATGTTGCGTTCGAACACATGGCCCGAGCCTTCGAGCGCCACCGATTCGCTGGCCACCATCACGGTGCCGTCGGCGCCGCGGCCCATCGCGAGCGGGCGGATGCCGTAGGGGTCGCGGAAGGCCAGCAGGCCGTGGCCGGCGATCAGCGCCACCACCGCGTAGGAGCCGCGCAGGCGCCGCTGCATGCTGCGAACCGCCTCGAACACGGTGGCCGAGTTGAGCAGGCCGCCGCGGGTGGCGCGGTCGAGCTCGTGCGCCAGCACGTTGAGCAGCACTTCGGAGTCGCTCTCGGTGTTGGTGTGGCGGTGGTCGGTGGAGAACAGCTCGGCCCGCAGCGCATGCGCGTTCGTGAGGTTGCCGTTGTGCACCAGCACGATGCCGAAGGGCGCGTTGACGTAGAAGGGCTGCGCCTCTTCCTCGCTGTAGGCGTTGCCCGCGGTCGGGTAGCGCACCTGGCCGAGCCCGATGTTGCCGGGCAGGCCACGCATGTTGCGGGTGCGGAAGACATCGCGCACCATCCCCTTGGCCTTGTGCATGAAGAACTTGCGCTCCAGCAGCGTGACGATGCCGGCGGCATCCTGGCCGCGGTGCTGCAGCAGCAGCAGCGCGTCGTAGAGCAGTTGATTGACGGGAGCGTTACTGACAACGCCGACGATTCCACACATGAAGCGATCCTCTCAGGGCAGGTAGCTTGCCAACTTTTCAGGCAGCGCGGGTTTCAGGCCCTGCAATGCCGCATCAAGAACAATGGCGCTGCGCGATCCGTGCCACCAGGCACTGTCGCTCAACGCCAGCAAATGAACAATCACCGCGACCGCGAGCATCGCCAGCGCGCCGCGCGCCACGCCGAACACGCCGCCGAGGATCCGGTCGACCGGCCGCAGCCCGACAGCCGCGACCAGCTTGCGCGTGAGCGCCGCCAGCA
The DNA here is from genome assembly GCF_052114385.1 of Variovorax sp. M-6. Taxonomy (NCBI): domain Bacteria; kingdom Pseudomonadati; phylum Pseudomonadota; class Betaproteobacteria; order Burkholderiales; family Comamonadaceae; genus Variovorax; species Variovorax sp. M-6. Next base: position 91,263 of record NZ_JBFREQ010000010.1, read on the forward strand.
ACCCGACGCCGAAGGCCACGCCCACGAACACCAGCGCGAACCCTGCCGCATAGCGCCAACTCGCGTCCGGATCGCCGATGGGCAGCCAGCGGCCGACGTCGTCCGCCAGCCACTGCGCGGCCACGAAGGCCACCACCCAGCCCGCCAGCGAGATCACCTCGAACACCAGCCCGCGCACCAGACCCAGCAGCATCGACACCACGAGCAGCGCGACGGCAATCCAGTCGAGCGTGGCCACGTCGGTCAGCGAGCCTACAAGCTGAGGACGGCGGCCGACAAAGACAAGCCCTTGACCTTGCCCGCGGCCCGGTCGGCCTCGGCCCGCGAGCCGAAGGGGCCGACACGCACACGCGTGCGCTCGCCATCGGCCGTCTTCGCGACGGAGGTGTAGGTCTTGAGCCCTGCTTTTTCAAGTTTCTGGCGCACTTCCCGGGCCTTGTCCGCATCCGCGAAGGCGCCGACCTGGACCACGAAGCGGCCGTTGTCGTCGGCGGGCTTGGCGGCAGCGGCGGCGGCCACGCTGGTGGGCTTGCCTTCCAGCAGCGCGCGGGCACGGGCCGCGTCGTCGGTCGACGCCGGCTTCGGCGCGGCGGGCTTGGGTTCAGGCTTGGGCTCGGGTTTGGCTTCGGCCTTGGGCTTGGGTTCTGGTTTGGGCTCGGGCTTGGCTTCGGCCTTGGGCGCCGGCTTTTCGGGCACGGGGTCGGAGCGGGTCTCGGCGACCGGCGCGGCCGATGCCAGCTTGCCCGGCGGGATCTCGGTGCCGTCGGCGGTCTCGGTGATCATGCCGCCGGCCGAGGATGCGGGCGCAGCAGCGACCGGCTTGTCGGCGCTGGCGACGGCCGGCGCCGGGGGCGTCGGCAGGGCCAGCGGCTTGGCCTTGTTTCGGTCGGGGATCTCGATCGGGATGTCGACCGAGATCGGGCGCGGCTGGGTGTCGAACAGGAGCGGGAACCCGATCACGCCAACCAGCACCAGGACGGCGGCGCCAAGCAGCCGGTGCCGCGCGCGGCGCCGCATCGCCTCGATGCTTTCCGCCGGCGCGGCGGCGACGGCGCTTCGCCCTTCGTTGCCCTGAGGACCGCGTGTGCGGAACTTGAAGAACGCCATGAAATTCGTTTTCCTGATGGGTGCAGCGTGCGGTTGAAACGGGAAGGAAGGCGCCGGAAATCAGGCTGTTTCAGGAGCCGGGAGACAGGTGCCTGGCTCCCAGACGGGGTGTTCCGTGCTCGAGCACACCACCCACGGTGAAGAACGATCCGAAGACGACGATTCTATCAGTGGGGTCCGCGCGATCGATCGCCGCCTGGAGCGCCTCCATGGGGGCGCCGTGGACGCTGGCCGAGACGTCGCTGCGCTTGTTCTGCGCCTGCCAGCGCAGGATCAGGTCGTCGGCCCTGGCGGCGCGCGCGGTCGGCAGGTCGGTGAAGTACCAGCGGTCGATCATCGGTCCGATGCGCGCGAACATCGGCCCCACGTCCTTGTCCGCCATCACGCCGAACACGGCGTGCGTGGTCGGATAGAAGCCCATCGCGTCGAGGTTTTCGGCCAGCGCCGCCACCGCATGCGGGTTGTGGGCGACGTCGAGCACCAGCGCCGGCTCGCCCGGCACGATCTGGAAGCGCCCGGGCAACTCGACCATCGCAAGGCCGTTGCGCACTGCCTGGGCCGTGGTCGGCAGGCGCTGGCGCAGCGATTCGAGCGCCGCCAGCACGCCGGCCGCGTTGACCAGCTGGTTGGCGCCGCGCAGGGCCGGATAGGCCAGCCCGCTGTAGCGCCGGCCGCGCCCGCTCCAGCCCCATTGCTGCTGATCGCCCATCACGTTGAAGTCGCGACCGACGCGCCAGAGGTCGGCGCCGATCGCCTCGGCGTGATCGACCACGCTCTGCGGCGGCATCGGGTCGCTGACGATCGCGGGCCGGCCGGCCCGCATCACGCCGGCCTTCTCGAAGCCGATGCTCTCGCGGTCGGGGCCCAGGAAGTCCATGTGGTCGAGGTCGATGCTGGTGATCACGGCGCAGTCGGCGTCGACGATGTTGACCGCATCCAGCCGTCCGCCCAAGCCGACCTCGAGAATCGCGGCGTCGGGCCTGGCTGCAGCCATGCACAGCAGGATCGCCAGCGTGGTGAATTCGAAGTACGTCAGCGCGATGTCGCCGCGGCCCTGCTCCACCTGCTCGAAGAACGGCGCCAGCACGGCGCCGTCGACCGCCTCGCCGGACAGCCTCAGCCGCTCCTCGAAGCGCACCAGGTGGGGCGAGGTGAACACCGCGGTGCGGTAGCCCGCGTGCGTGAGGATCGACTCGAGCATCGCGCAGGTCGAGCCCTTGCCGTTGGTGCCGGCCACCGTGATGACCGGGCAGTCGAAGGCCAGACCCAGGCGGACGGCGACCGCGCGGACCCGGTCGAGCCCGAGTTCGATGTTCTTGGGATGCAGGTGCTCGGCGTGCGCCAGCCAGTCTTCTAGGGTTTTCATGGAGCCCGGAATTGTCGCCGACCGGCGCCGCGGGCATCATCGCCGGATGACAACCCTCTACGGCATCCCGAATTGCGACACCGTCAAACGCGCCCGCGCCTGGCTGGCCGACCATGGCGTCGCCTACAGCTTCCACGATTTCAAGAAGGACGGCGTCCCCGAGACCGAACTCGACCGCTGGCTTGCCACGCCGGGCTGGGAAGCCCTGGTCAACCGCCGCGGCACCACCTGGCGGCGGCTCGACGACGCCACCCGGGAGTCGGTGGTCGATGCCGCTTCGGCCCGCGCCGTCCTGCTGGCCAACCCGAGCCTGATCAAGCGGCCGGTGGTCAACTGGGGTGCCGGCCGGGACGTTACGACCGGGTTCGACGCCACCGAGTGGAAAAGCCACGCCTTGTAAATGGTTGAACCCCGGGCGCCGATGCGCCTCCAACAAGATCGCGCGCGGCGCCCTGCCCCGGGATTTCAGGAGATTTGACATGACCAAAAGAACCATTCGCACCGTATCCGCCCTGACGTTGCTGGCCGCCCTGGCCGGATTCGCCACGCTGGCCCAGGCCGAACAGGTACAGGCGCGGGTGATCTCCACCTCGCCGGTGACCGAATCGAACGGCAGCATCCGCTACAACGTGACCTACGAGTACGCGGGCCGCCAATACAACACGCGCGTCAACACCCCGCCCGGCGCCAGCATCTGGGTCGACGCCAGCGCCTACGGCATCGCGACCACTTCGCCAGTCGCGCCGCAGCCTCAACTGGCGGCGAACCCCGCCTACGCCCCGCAGGAGCAGCAGCAGCAGCAGCAGGATTGGAGCAACGTCGTGCCCGAACCGGGCATCGTGGTGTCGGGCCGCGGCGCCCCCCCGGCGCCGGTTTACGCCCCGCCAGCGCAGGTCTATGCCCCGGCCCCGGTGTACGTGCAGCCGGCGCCCGTGTACTACCCGGCGCCGGCCTACTACCCCGCGCCTGCCTACGCTTATCCGCCGATCGGCATCTCGCTGGGCTTCGGCTATTCGCGCGGCTGGGGCGGCGGCCGCTGGCGCTGACCGCCGCACCGGGCCGGAGGCCGGCCGGCGAGCCTAAAATCACGGGCTTTGCAACTTGAGGCACGGGCGCGCCTGCCAAGGCGCGCCGCAACCCGCCGAGCGCCTCGCGCCAGCCCCTCCTACCCATGAGCACTACCGAATCCCTCCAGAGCGTCACGGTCTCGACCAAGGCCAATGTGTATTTCGACGGCAAATGCGTGAGCCACAACCTGACGCTGGCCGACGGCACCAAGAAGTCGGTGGGCGTGATCCTGCCGTCGACCCTGACCTTCAACACCGGTGCGCCGGAGATCATGGAAGGCGCGGGCGGCCGCTGCGAGTACCTGCTCGCGGGCAGCAGCGAATGGGTGGCCTCGGGCGCCGGTGAGAAATTCAGCGTGCCGGGCAACTCCAGCTTCCAGATCCGCGTCAGCGGCGAACCCTACAGCTACATCTGCCACTTCGGCTGAACCGGAATTCCGAGCATGTCCTCCACCATCCTCCAGAACGTTCCCGCCGGCCAGAAGGTCGGCATCGCCTTCTCGGGCGGCCTCGACACCAGTGCGGCGCTGCACTGGATGCGCAACAAGGGTGCCATCCCGTACGCCTACACCGCCAACCTGGGCCAGCCCGACGAGCCCGACTACGACGAGATCCCGCGCAAGGCGATGCTCTACGGCGCCGAGAAGGCGCGCCTGATCGACTGCCGCACGCAACTGGCCGCCGAAGGACTGGCCGCGCTGCAAGCCGGCGCCTTCCACGTGACCACGGCCGGCATGACCTACTTCAACACCACGCCGCTCGGGCGCGCGGTCACCGGCACCATGCTGGTGTCGGCGATGAAGGAGGACGACGTCCACATCTGGGGCGACGGCAGCACCTACAAGGGCAACGACATCGAGCGCTTCTACCGCTACGGCCTGCTGACCAACCCGGCGCTCAAGATCTACAAGCCCTGGCTGGACCAGACCTTCATCGACGAACTCGGCGGCCGCACCGAGATGTCGGAGTTCATGCAGAAGGCCGGCTTCGCCTACAAGATGTCGACCGAGAAGGCCTATTCGACCGACTCGAACATGCTCGGTGCCACGCACGAAGCCAAGGACCTCGAGCACCTGAACAGCGGCATGAAGATCGTGCAGCCGATCATGGGCGTCGCCTTCTGGAAGGACGAGGTCGAGGTCAAGCGCGAAGAGGTCACCGTGCGCTTCGAGGAAGGCCGTCCGGTCGCCCTCAACGGCGTCGAATACCCGAGCCTGGTCGAGTTGCTGCTCGAAGCCAACCGCATCGGCGGCCGCCACGGCCTGGGCATGAGCGACCAGATCGAGAACCGCATCATCGAGGCCAAGAGCCGCGGCATCTACGAGGCGCCCGGCCTCGCGCTGCTGTTCATCGCCTACGAGCGCCTGATCACCGGCATCCACAACGAGGACACGATCGAGCAGTACCGCGAAAGCGGCCGCCGCCTGGGTCGCCTGCTCTATCAAGGCCGCTGGTTCGACCCGCAGGCCATCATGCTGCGCGAGACCGCGCAGCGCTGGGTGGCGCGCGCCATCACCGGCGAAGTCACGGTCGAGTTGCGCCGCGGCAACGACTACTCGATCCTGAACACCGCCTCGGCCAACCTGACCTACAAGCCCGAGCGGCTGAGCATGGAAAAGGTCGAAGGCGCATTCACGCCGCTCGACCGCATCGGCCAGTTGACCATGCGCAATCTCGACATCATCGATACGCGCGACAAGCTGGCGATCTATACGCAGACGGGGTTGCTGTCGACGACGCAGGGAGCTTCGCTCCCGCAACTCAAGAACGACGACAAGAGCTGAACGGCTCTAAACGACAACGGGTTCCGGCTCCAGCCGGATCCCGAAACGCTCGTAGACGCTGGTCTGGATCGCCTTGGCCAGCGTCATCACTTCCCCGCCAGTGACCGGGTTGGCCTTGCCGCCCCGGTTCACCAGCACCAGCGCCTGGCGCTCGTAGACGCCCGCATTGCCCACCGACTTGCCTTTCCAGCCGCAGGCATCGATCAGCCAGCCGGCCGCCAGCTTGATGCTGCCGTCGGCCATCGGGTAGTGAACGATCTTGGGGTCGCGGGCAATGATGTCGGCGCACTGCTCCGGCGTCACGGTCGGGTTCTTGAAGAAGCTGCCGGCGTTGCCCAGCACGCGCCAGTCAGGCAGCTTGGCGCGGCGGATGGCGCAGATCCAGTCGAAGATGTCCAGCGCGCTCGGCGTGAAATTGCCGGTCTCGTCCATCTTGCGTTCGAGGTCGAGATAGCCGAGCACCGGCTTCCAAGGCTTGGGCAGTCGGAAGCGCACCCGCGTGATCAACGCCCTGCCCGCGAGCCCGAAATCGTTGTCGCCGGAGGCCGCGTGCTTGAACACCGAATCGCGGTAGCCGAAGGCGCACTGGGCGGCATCGAGCGTGAAGGCGCGGCCGGTCTGCAGGTCGATGGCGTCGAGCGACTCGAAGCGGTCCTGCAACTCGACCCCGTAGGCGCCGATGTTCTGCACCGGCGAGCCGCCCACGGTGCCGGGGATGAGCGCGAGATTCTCGAGGCCCGGGAAGCCCCGGTCGAGCGCCCAGTGCACGGTGTCGTGCCAGACCTCGCCGGCGCCGGCCTCGACAATCCAGGCTTTCGAGGTCTCTTCGACCAGCCGCAGGCCCTTGATTTCCACCTTGAGCACCAGCGGCTTGACGTCGCCGGTCAGCACGATGTTGCTGCCGCCGCCGAGGACGAACTTGGGCGCATCGCGCCATTGCGCGTCGGCCAGCAGCGCCGCGACGTCGGCTTCGCCGGTGATGCGCGCCAGGTGCTGGGCGCGCGCGACGATGCCGAAGCTGTTGTGCTGCTGCAGCGGTACGTTGTGCTCCACGATCATGGGAGAATTGTCTCATTCGCACGCCGCGCGACACTGCGCGCGGCGCATTCCTTTTTTTGTTGCTGCCGGAGCCTTCATGCCGTCTTTCGACACCGTTTGTGAACCCAACTTGCCCGAGGTCAAGAATGCGGTCGAGAACACCGCCAAGGAAATCGGCACGCGCTTCGACTTCAAGGGCACCGCGGCCGCGGTCGAGCTCAAGGACAAGGAAATCACCATGATCGGCGACGCCGAGTTCCAGCTCGTGCAGGTGGAGGAAATCCTGCGCAGCAAGCTCACCAAGCGAAGCGTCGACGTGCGCTTCCTCGACAAGGGCGACGTCCAGAAGATCGGCGGCGACAAGGTCAAGCAGGTCATCAAGGTCAAGAACGGCATCGAGTCCGAGACCGCCAAGAAGATCCAGCGCCTGATCAAGGACAGCAAGCTCAAGGTGCAGGCCGCGATCCAGGGCGACGCGGTGCGCATCACGGGCGCCAAGCGCGACGACCTGCAGGCGGCGATGGCACTGATCAAGAAGGACGTGCCCGACATGCCGCTTTCGTTCAACAACTTCAGGGACTAGCCCRCCCCCTTATGAAGGCGATCCTTCCGCTGCTGCTCGCCGCAGCCTGCACCTTCGCGCACGCCCAGTCGGTGACGCTGACCGGCACCATCGGCAGCCGCGCGATCCTGATCGTGAACGGCGGAGCGCCCAAGACGGTGGCCGTCGGCGAGACCTTCCAAGGTGTGAAACTGGTGTCGCTGCAGGGCGAGCAGGCCATGGTCGAGGCCGGCGGCAAGCGCGTGGCGCTGCGCATGGACACGCCGGTGAGCATCGGCGGCAACGGCGGCTCCGGGGGCGGCGGCACCCGCATCGTGCTGCCGGTGTCGAGCGGCGGGCATTTCATGGCGCAGGGCGCGATCAATGGCCGCGCGGTCAGCTTCATGCTCGACACCGGCGCCACCACCATCGCGATGTCGGCCGCCGATGCGCAGCGCATCGGGCTCGATTTCAGCAAGGGCCAGCCGGTGCGCATGAACACCGCCAACGGCGTCGCGCAGGGCCATCGCGTGCGGCTCGCCTCGGTGCGGGTCGGCGACGTCGAGGTCTACGACGTCGAAGCCATCGTCTCGGAGCAGCCCATGCCTTTCATCCTGCTGGGCAACAGCTTCATCAACCGCTTCTCGATGCGCCGGGACGCCGACCAGATGGTCCTCGAAAAACGGTTCTAGGCTCGCCCCCAGGTTGGGCTCACTTCGTGTAGCCCGCCCACCCCCTACCGGGGGCGCAGTCAGCGGCCCGGCGAAGCCGGTTCCGCGACTGCCCACGAACAGGCGGGCGCTGGGCGCCGCCGCAGAACAAGCGCGGCGCCTTTTTTCTATCGGCCGGCGCGGCCAGGCCCGTTGGTGAAACACCGCGGAACCGGCTTTGCCGGGCCGCTGGTGTTGCCCCCGGCGGGGGGTGGGCGCCCGGACACGAAGTGCCGGGCAACCTGGGGGCGAGCTCAGCCAGCTGCCGTCACGACAATCTCGATCTTGTAGCCCTGCTTGGCCATCGCGGCCTGCACGGTCGCGCGCGGCGGCGTGTTGCCGGCCGGGATCCAGGCGTCCCACACGTCGTTCATCGCGGCGATGTCCGTGATGTCGGAAAGGAAGATCTGCGTCATCAGGATGCGCGACTTGTCGCTGCCGGCCTCGGCCAGCAGGCGGTCGACCATCGCCAGCACCTGCGCGGTCTGGCCGCGGATGTCCTGCGACAGGTCGTCGGGCACCTGGCCCGCGAGGTAGACCGTCCCGTTGTGGACCGCAGTCTCGCTGAGGCGGGGACCGACATGAAAGCGCTGGATGGTGGCCATGGGTTGTTTCCTATTTTTTGGATCCGAGCCTGGACTCGGTGCCGGCGGCAAGCCGGCGGATGTTCTCGCGATGACGCCAGACCAGCAACAGGCTGATCGACACCAGCGCCAGCAGCACCATGAGATCGAGCGGCCAGGCAATCTGGCCGCCGATCAGATAGTAGGCCGGCGCGAAGAAGGCCGCCACGATGGAGGCCAGCGACGAATAGCGGAAGAAGACCGCGATGATCAGCCAAGTGGCGCCGGTCGCCAGGCCCAGCAGCGGGTCGATGCCGAACAGCGCGCCAGCCGCGGTCGCCACGCCCTTGCCACCCTGGAAGCCGAAGAACACCGGATAAAGGTGCCCGAGGAACGCCGCCAGCCCGGCCACCGCCGCAGTGCCGGGGCCCATGTCCCATGCGGCCCCGAACTGCTGGATCAGGAACACCGGCACCCAGCCCTTGAGCGCGTCGAGCAGCAGCGTCGCGAGCGCGGCGCCCTTGTTGCCCGAACGCAGCACGTTGGTGGCGCCCGGGTTCTTGCTGCCGTAGCTGCGCGGGTCGGCCATGCCGAGCGTCTTGCTGACGATCACGGCGAAGGACAGCGATCCCAGCAGGTAGGACAGGACGATCGCGATCAACGAAGGGAAATAGGAACTCACGGCTTCTCCGGGCGCCTCCGTTCGAGGCAACCGGCTATTCTGCCAGCGCGCACTGCACCGGCTTGGCGCCGAGCAGGCTCAGGCACACCTGCGGGTCGATGCCCACCAGATAGCCGCGGCGCCCGCCGTTGATCGCGATGCGCGGCAGCTCGAGGATCGTCGACTCGATGTAGACCGGCATCGCGCGCCGCGTGCCGAAGGGCGAAGTGCCCCCGACCAGGTAGCCGCTGTGCCGGTTCGCGACCTCGGGCTTGCAGGGCTCGACCGACTTGGCGCCGATCTGCCGCGCCAGGTTCTTGGTCGACACCGTGCGGTTGCCGTGCATCAGCACCAGCATCGGCTTGGCGTCCTGGTCCTGCATCACGAGCGTCTTGACCACGGTGAAGGGGTCGAGCCCGAGCACCTCGGCGCTGTGCTGGGCGCCGCCGTGCTCGAGGTACTCGTAGGGATGCTCCGTGAAGGCGATGCCGTTCGCCCGCAGCAGCTGGGTGGCGGGGGTTTCGCTGACGTGGGCCTTCTTGCTCACGGGGTCACCCGGCCGGATCGCGCAATTCCCAGCGGATCTTGTCGATTTCCGCCAGCAGCTCGGGCGACAGCGTGGTGCCCCAGGCGTCGAGATCCTCATCGAGCTGGGCGACCGAGGTCACGCCGATGATGGTGCTCGCCACCTGCCACTTGGTGTAGCAGAAGGCCAGCGCCATCTGCGCGGGCGTGAGCCCATGCTCGCAGGCCAGCGCGTTGTAGCGGCGCGCCGCCTTCAGCGAGTCCGGGCGGCCCCAGCGCTGCTTGCGCACCGATTCGTAGCGCGAGATGCGCGCGCCCTTGGGCGCGTCCGGACCTTCGGTGCCGCTCTGGTCGTACTTGCCGGTCAAGAGGCCGAAGGCCAGCGGCGAATAGGCCAGCAGCGAGACGCCCAGGCGGTGCATGGTTTCGTCCAGGCCGTTTTCGAGCGCACGGCTGATCAGGCAATACACGTTCTGCACGGTCGCGACGCGCGGCAGGCCATGCTGCTCGGCCAGGCGCACGAACTCGTGCACGCCGTAGGGCGTTTCGTTCGACAAGCCGATCGCGCGCACCTTGCCGGCCTTGACCAGCTTGCCGAGCGCTTCGAGCTGGTCGTGGATCGGGGTGATCGAAGTTTCCCGTTTCGGGTCGTAGTAGATCTGGCCGAAGGCCGGCACGTGGCGCTCCGGCCAGTGGATCTGATAGAGGTCGATGACGTCGGTCTTGAGCCGCTTCAGGCTGGCTTCGCAGGAGGCGGCGATGTCGGCCGGCGTCATGCCGCTGCCCTCGCGCACCCAGGGCATGCCGCGCGACGGGCCCGCGACCTTGGTCGCCAGCACGATCTTCTGGCGCGCGCCCGGATGCTTCTCGAACCAGTGGCCGATGATGGTTTCGGTGGCGCCGAAGGTTTCCTTGCGTGCCGGCACCGCGTACATCTCGGCGGTGTCGATGAAGTCGACCCCGCGTTCGAGCGAACGGTCGAGGATGGCGTGGGCGGTGGACTCGTCGACCTGCTCGCCGAAAGTCATGGTGCCGAGGCAGATCGGCGTGACGTGAAGGTCGCTCTGACCCAGTTGGATTTTTTGCATCGGCGAAATGCTACCCGCTGAGGCGAAGGCGTGTCGTGCAGTCGACTGCACGGCCCGGCCGGGGTCCGTATCATCGGACGCGATGTACCAAGCCCTCCGCGCCTCGCGCAGCGAATTCGTCCCCGTCCGCAACCTCAGCTACCACGTGCGCCTGTGGGGCGAGCCCTCCGCCGCCCGGCCGCCGCTGGTGCTGATGCACGGCTGGATGGACGTCGCCGCCTCCTGGCAGTTCGTGGTCGACGCACTGGCCGAGGAGCGCTTTGTGGTCGCGGCGGACTGGCGCGGCTTCGGCCTCACCGAGGGCGGTCGCGTCGACAACTACTGGATGCCCGACTACCTGGCCGACCTCGACTGGCTGCTGGACCACTACGCCGGCGATGTCCCGGTCGATCTGGTCGGCCACAGCATGGGCGGCAACGTGGTCATGCAGTACGCCGGCGTGCGGCCGCAGCGCGTGCGCCGGCTGGTCAACCTCGAAGGCTTCGGCATGCCGGCGCTCAAGCCCGATCAGGCGCCGGAGCGCTTCGGCAAGTGGATCGACGAGCTCAAGCGCCTGCACCGCGGCGAAATGGCGCTGGCCAGCTATTCGGGCGTCGAAGGCGTGGCGCGCCGGCTCATGAAGACCAACCCGCGCCTGACGCAGGACAAGGCCGACTGGCTGGCCGCCCACTGGTCGGCCGGCCGGCCGCACCCCGAGGGCGGCGAACGCTGGGAGATCCTGGGCGATCCGGCGCACAAGATCATCAACGCCAACCTGTTCCGGCTCGACGAGATGCTGGCGCTGTACGCTGCCATCACCGCGCCGCTGCTGGCGGTCGAGGCCTCGGACGACAGCCTGGGCCAATGGTGGAAGGGCCGCTACACGCTGGACGAGTACCACGAGCGGCTGAAGAAAGTGCCCGACGCGCGCATCGCCCGGGTCGAGGACGCCGGCCACATGCTGCACCACGACCAGCCCGCCCGCGTGGCCGGGCTGATCGAGGACTTCCTTTCGTCCTGAAGGCGGCCCGGACCCCTCCCCCCTCTCCGGGACCGGGCCATGCCCGGCATGAGAAAATGCGCGGTTTCCCCCCAACACCGTCAGGACACCCCATGGATGCAGAGCAAATCAACCAAATCGGCGCAACCCTCGCGGACCTGAGCGCCCGCACGGTCGATTTACGGAGGTATCTTTGACTACGATGCCAAAGCCGAACGCCTGAGGACGGTCAACGCGTCGCTCGAAGACCCCAACGTCTGGAACGACCCCAAGAAGGCCCAGGAACTGGGTCGCGAAAAGAAGTCGCTCGACGACGTCGTGGTCACGCTCGACCGGCTCACCAGCGGCCTGTCCGACAACACCGAACTCTTCGAGATGTCGAAGGAGGACGGCGACATGGACGGCCTGCAGGCCATCGCCGATGACGCCGCCAAGCTCGAAGCCGACATCAAGCAGCTCGAATTCCGCCGGATGTTCAACAATCCGGCCGATCCGCTGAACGCCTTCGTCGACATCCAGGCCGGCGCCGGCGGCACCGAAGCCTGCGACTGGGCCAGCATGCTGCTGCGCCAGTACCTGAAGTACGCCGAGCGCAAGGGCTTCAAGACCCAGATCGAGGACGAGACGCCGGGCGACACCGCGGGCATCAAGGGCGCGACCATCAAGGTCGAGGGCGACTACGCCTTCGGCCTGCTGCGCACCGAGACCGGCGTGCACCGGCTGGTTCGCAAATCGCCCTTCGACTCCTCGGGTGGCCGCCACACCAGCTTCGCGAGCATCTTCGTCTACCCGGAAATCGATGATTCGATCGAGATCGACATCAATCCGTCCGACGTGCGCACCGACACCTTCCGCGCCAGCGGCGCCGGCGGCCAGCACATCAACAAGACCGACTCGGCGGTGCGGCTGACGCACATCCCGACCGGCATCGTGGTGCAGTGCCAGGACGGCCGCAGCCAGCACAGCAACCGCGACGTGGCCTGGAAGCGGCTGCGCTCGCGCCTGTACGACCACGAGATGCGCAAGCGTCAGGAAGAACAGCAGAAGCTCGAAGACAGCAAGACCGACGTCGGCTGGGGCCACCAGATCCGCAGCTACGTGCTGGACAACAGCCGCATCAAGGACCTGCGCACCAACGTCGAGATCTCGGCGACGCAGAAGGTGCTCGACGGCGATCTCGATGCCTTCATCGAAGCGTCCTTGAAGCAAGGCGTCTGATGCAGGAATCGACCCGCAAGGTGGAAGCCCTGATCTTCGACATGGACGGCACCATGGTCGACTCCATGCCCTGGCACGCCAAGGCATGGATCGAGTACGGGATCCGCCATGGGGTCGCGATCGACATCCCGAAGTTCATGCGGCAGACCACCGGCCGCACGGCCTTCGAATGCGCCTGCGAGCTGATGGGGCGCGAGGTGACCGAAGCCGAGAGCGCCGAGATCACGCACCGCAAGGAATCGATCTACCGCGAACTCTTCGGCGCGCAGTTCCGCGAGGTGCCGGGCTTCAGCGCCTTCAACCGGGCCGCGGTCGCGCGCGGGCTGAAGGTGGCGGTCGGCACCGCGGGAGACCAGCACAACATCGCCTTCACGATGTCCAACCTGCGGCCCGACCCCGCGCCGCTGGCGATCGTGGGCGGCGACGAGGGGCTGCCGGGCAAGCCGCAGCCGGCGATCTTCCTCGAGGCCGCGCGCCGCATCGGCGTGGCGCCCTCGCGCTGCATCGTCTTCGAGGACGCGCCCTTCGGCATCGAGGCCGCGCGCCGCGGCGGCATGCTCGCGGTGGCGGTCTGCACCACCCACAGCGCCTCCGAACTCGCGGGGCCCCACGTGATCGCGGCCGTGCGCGACTACAACGAACTGAACAACTCAAACTTCCTGGAGACACTCGATGCTGCTGCGTGATGCCCAAGGCCAACCGATCGCGATCCGTCGCGAGGATTACAGCGCGCCGGCCTACTGGATCGACACGGTCGAGCTGACCTTCGACCTCGACCCCGCCAAGACGCGGGTGCTCAACCGCATGCGGCTGCGCCGCAACCCCGAGGTGGCGCCCGAGCCGCTGCGCCTCGACGGCGACGAGCTCAACCTGGCGCGCGTGCTGGTCGACGGCCAGGGCGCCTCGTTCCGCATGGAAGCCGAGCAACTGGTGATCGACAACCTGCCCGACACCTTCGAGCTCGAGATCTTCACCACCTGCTGCCCGGTCAAGAACACCAAGCTCATGGGCCTGTTCGTGAGCGAGGACACCTTCTTCACGCAGTGCGAGGCCGAAGGCTTCCGCCGCATCACCTACTTCCTCGACCGGCCCGACGTGATGGCCAGCTACACGGTGACGCTGCGCGCCGCCAAGGCCGCCTACCCGGTGCTGCTGTCGAACGGCAACCTGGTCGAGCAGGGCGAACTGCCCGAGGGCCGCCACTTCGCCAAGTGGGTCGACCCCTTCCGCAAGCCCAGCTACCTGTTCGCGCTGGTGGCCGGCAAGCTGGTGGCGCGCGAGCAGCGCATCAAGGCGCGCAACGGCCGCGACCATCTGCTGCAGGTGTACGTGCGCGCCGGCGACCTCGACAAGACCGAGCACGCGATGAACTCGCTCGTCAACTCGGTGCTGTGGGACGAAGCCCGCTTCGGCCTGCCGCTGGACCTCGACCGCTTCATGATCGTCGCCACCAGCGACTTCAACATGGGCGCGATGGAGAACAAGGGCCTGAACATCTTCAACACGAAGTACGTCCTGGCCAACCAGGCCACCGCCACCGACGCCGACTACGGCAACATCGAGAGCGTGGTCGGCCACGAGTACTTCCACAACTGGAGCGGCGACCGCGTGACCTGCCGCGACTGGTTCCAGCTCTCGCTCAAGGAAGGCCTCACGGTCTTCCGCGACCAGGAGTTCAGCCAGGACCTGTGCGCCGACGCCTCGGCGCGCGCGGTCAAGCGCATCGAGGACGTGCGCGTGCTGCGCACCGCCCAGTTCCCCGAGGACGCGGGCCCGATGGCGCACCCGGTGCGGCCCGACAGCTACATCGAGATCAGCAACTTCTACACCGTCACCATCTACGAGAAGGGTGCCGAGGTGGTGCGCATGATGCAGACGCTGGTCGGCCGCAAGGGCTTCGAGCGCGGCATCACGCTGTACTTCGAGCGCCACGACGGCCAGGCCGTGACCTGCGACGACTTCGCGCAAGCCATCGCCGATGCCAATCCCGACACCGAACTSGCGCGCCTGCTGCCSCAGTTCAARCGCTGGTACAGCCAGGCCGGCACGCCGCGCCTCGCCACCCATGGCGTCTACGACTCGGCGGCGCGCAGCTACACGCTGAGCTTCGTGCAGAGCTGCGCGCCCACGCCGGGCCAGGCGGCCAAGGATCCGTTCGTGATCCCGGTCAACCTCGGCCTGCTCGGCGCCGATGGCCGTGAACTCCCGCTGCAGCTCGAAGGCGAGGCCGAGGCCACGCAAGGCACGCGCACCCTGGTGCTGACGCGCGCCGGCGAACAGTTCACCTTCGTCAATGTCGACGCCGAGCCGGTGCCCTCGATCCTGCGCGGCTTCAGCGCGCCGGTGATCCTCGACTACGCCTACAGCGACGCCCAGCTGCTGACCCTGCTGGCCAACGACCCGGACCCCTTCAACCGCTGGGAAGCCGGCCAGCGCCTGGCGCTGCGCGCCGCAGTGCGCGCGATCGCCGAGCCGGCCGCGGCCCACGAGCAGCCGCTCGACGCCGCCTTCGTCGACGCGATGCGCAGCGTGCTGCGCCATCCGCAGCTCGATGCCGCGTTCAAGGAACTGGTGCTCACCCTGCCCTCCGAGACCTACATCGCGGAGCAGCTCGACATCGTCGATCCGCAGCGCGTGCATGTGGTGCGCGAGGCGATGCGCGCGCAGCTCGCGACCGCGCTGTTCGCCGACTGGGAACAGGCCTACGAGCAGAACCGCGACACCGGCGCCTACCAGCCCGATCCGGTCTCCTCGGGCCGGCGTGCGCTGGCGGGCATCGCCCTCACCCACCTGTGCCTCGCGGCGCGCGCCTCGGGCGACACCGTGTGGCCCGGCAAGACGCTGCAGCGCTTCAAGGACGCGGGCAACATGACCGACCGCTTCAACGCGCTCAGCGCGCTGGTGTCGTCGGGCCATGCGCTGGCGGCGCAGGCGCTGGCGCGCTTCCACGAGATCTTCAAGGACGAGGCGCTGGTGATCGACAAGTGGTTCTCGCTGCAGGCCGGCGCGCCCGACCGCGGCGGCGACATCCTGCCGCTGGTCAAGCAGCTCATGAAGCACCCGGACTTCTCGATCAAGAACCCGAACCGCGCCCGCAGCGTGATCTTCAGCTACTGCAGCGCCAACCCGGGCGCGCTGCACCGCCCCGACGCGGCCGGCTACGTGTTCTGGAGCGACCGCGTGATCGAGCTCGACGCCATCAATCCGCAGGTCGCGGCCCGCCTGGCGCGCGCGCTCGACCGCTGGAGCAAGCTGGCCGAGCCCTACCGCAGCGCCGCGCGCGAAGCCATCGCCCGCGTCGCCGCCCGGCCCGACCTGAGCAAGGACACGCACGAGGTCGTGACCCGCGCGCTGTCCGACTGACCCCATCAAGGACCCCGATACAACATGGCTCAACAGAAGATATCCCTCACCCGCTACCTGGTCGAACAGCAACGCGCCGACGGCCTGATCCCCGGCCAGCTGCGCCTGTTGCTCGAAGTGGTCGCACGCGCCTGCAAGAGCATCAGCCAGGCGGTCAACAAGGGGGCGCTCGGCGGCGTGCTCGGCACCGCCGAGAGCGAGAACGTGCAGGGCGAGATCCAGAAGAAGCTCGACATCATCGCCAACGAAGTGCTGATCGAGGCCAACGAGTGGGGCGGCCACCTGGCGGCCATGGCCAGCGAGGAGATGGAGAGCATCCACGTCGTGCCCAACCGCTACCCGCAGGGCGAATACCTGCTGCTGTTCGATCCCCTGGACGGCTCCAGCAACATCGACGTCAACGTCAGCATCGGCACCATCTTCAGCGTGCTCAAGAAGCCCGACGACACCCCCGGCGTGCAGGAAGGCGACTTCCTGCAGGCGGGCAACAAGCAGGTGGCGGCCGGCTACTGCATCTACGGCCCGCAGACCACGCTGGTGCTGACCGTGGGCAGCGGCGTCGCGATGTTCACGCTCGACCGCGAACAGGGTTCCTTCATGCTGACGCAGGAGGACATCCAGATCCCTGCCGACACCAAGGAATTCGCGATCAACATGAGCAACATGCGGCACTGGGACGCCCCGGTGAAGCGCTACATCGACGAATGCCTGGCCGGCAAGGAAGGGCCGCGCGGCAAGGACTTCAACATGCGCTGGATCGCCAGCATGGTGGCCGACGTGCACCGCATCCTGATGCGCGGCGGCGTTTTCATGTACCCCTGGGACAAGCGCGAGCCCGAGAAGGCCGGCAAGCTGCGCCTCATGTACGAGGCCAACCCGATGAGCTGGCTGGTCGAGCAGGCCGGCGGCGCCGCCACCAACGGGCGCAAACGCATCCTGGACCTGGAGCCCTCCAAGCTCCATGAACGGGTGGCTGTTGTGTTGGGGTCGAAAAACGAGGTCGAGCGGCTGACGGGCTATCACGATCCGCTATAATCGAAGGCTTAGCCGGTGTAGCTCAGTCGGTAGAGCAGCTCATTCGTAATGAGAAGGTCGGGTGTTCGATTCATCTCTCCGGCACCAAACGGAAGCCCCTGATTCGCAAGAGTCAGGGGCTTTTTGCTTGTCAGGCTCGCATCGCCACTGACACAAGGTCTTCGTTCTCGCTGCTCGGATTCACGGGACCCATTCTCAGGAATCGAACAGCCGATCATCGAACCGGAAGGGGTTGCGCTCGATCGTCACCACGATCGATGCGTACTGCGCGTGATCCGGATTCAGCACAAGGTTCGATTCACCCGGCTCGACCGCCGACGGCACCCACAGACCGAGCGAGGCGGCCGATGTGCGCCAGCCAACGCCCTCGCCTTGCGTCCACGCCTCGTTTTCGCGCCAGTTCGCGGGCAAGCCCCGCGTGCGGATGTCCAGCAGCGTCGCGTCGTCGGGCAGGTCCAGGCGCAGCATCGCCTGATTTCTCGGCTGCACGCCGTTGCAGTGCACGCGCTTTTCAAGCTGGCACAGCGCCCGGCTGGCGCCGGCATAGACCACCGGCAGACCATCGGGCGACGCCCTGTGCCAGCGTCCCGCTTCCAACGTCGAACCGAACGGGAGGCTTGCGAGCGTCAGGCCCTTGGTGCTGCCGATGCGCCATACCGAAAGCGTCAAACGACGCCTCCGTATTCGATCGCGTTGAGGATCGCGCGCACCTTCGCGCCGCCGAATTCGTTGGTGGCGTATTCGACCGGCGCCTTGCCGCCGAGCAGATCATGCGGCTTCGTCATCCACGCCGTGCCTTCTTCTCCGAACACTTCGGCAGCACGCACGAACAGGTCGCTTTGGCGCAGCATGCGTTCAGTCACGGCAGCGTCCAGCGTCGTGTCGGGCTTGGCCCGCGACAGCGTGGATGAACTGAGCTGCAGCGCCGTGAACAGGTCTTTCCTGCGTTCGAGCCCAGTCGCCGCAAACCAGAGATCGACGGACTTGACCGGCAGGTTCTTCGATGCCCACTGCGCGGCCAGGTCCCGGTTCAACATCGGCGAATGATGATGCGCGGCCATCATGACGAAGATGTGCTGCGTCTTCTTCGGGTCTGCCTTGCGCGGCTTGATGTGCGACACGAACGCGCGCTGGAACACGCCATCGATCGCCGCAGCCATGACGCGTGCCGTGTCAGCCGGCGGCGGCGGGGGCAATGCAGGTTTTGCGGCTTCCTGCGGCCTGGCGTCTGATTTCATCCTTCAACACTAGCACACTTGCAAATGCAACGTTGTCGTATTGCATTTGCAATGACCATCGGTGGCGCCGAGTTTGATACATTTGGATACTTTTTTGCAACCCTATGGAGAACCCATGTCCTTGAAGTCCGTCGTCGTACTCACTATCGCGCTCGCCGCAAACATCGCCGCCGACCGCAGCGCCGCGCGCGTGTGAACAGGAAGGACAGTGGGCATGCGCGGGAGAAGACGCTGCGAGGGCGGACAAGGCACTCAATGTCGCCTACAAGCAGGCGATGGCGCGGCTCGACGCGGACGGCAAGATCAAATTGCGCAACGAGCAGCGCGCGTGGATCAAGCGCCGCGACAAGGAATGCTCGGCAAACGCGATCAACCAAGGTCAGATTCTTGGCTGCGAACAGGACTTGACGATCACGCGTACCGCCGAAATCCAGCGCTACTAGCTGGAACGCGCATTGGGGCCCATGCGTCATGCGTCATACGTCGACAATCGGCCAATAGTGACGCTCACTTGCAATTTTCAAAATCAACTCTTACGGATCGACATGGCTCCGGTGGGAACTTCCAGCCGATGATCGAAATCCCATACGGCTTCCACGCCTAGGCCAAGGATTCGAATAAGAATGAATCGCTACCAATCCAAAAAATTGCTCAAGTCGATTTTCGAGAATTTGAAAAACTTGATGCTATGTGTCTTGTTGATCGCCGGAGGGATTTTTGAGCATTCCAATTCGACGGCATTGACGGGCTGGGTCGCCATAGATCGGTCTCTGGGCAGCGGATTGATAATTGCCGGATTTTTGCTCGCCGCACTGAATTTAAGGGAGGGCTTGTCGCAATTGGCGAGGCTGCCATTTCGCAGGACTTCTACGACGCTTCTGTCCTGTGTCTACGCACTCGGATCCGCGCGGCTCATCATGGTAATGACTGCTTTTCGGTCGATAAACTGAGGCGCTCACGCCGCATGGCATCCAAGACATCGGTTCGCAGCCGGTGTCAGTCCCATCTGGCGGCTTTTTGTCTAGGCGTTCGAACCCCTTGCGAACCCTCATCGCTATCCGATAGATTCGGGGATACAAATTGATACGAGGCCCTCGGCTTCGAACGAGGAGATCCCCGAATGATGCGGATGTTGATGGTGCTGGCAGCACTCTCGCTCGGCGCGTGCGCGCCATTCCACAAGCAGTTGACCCAGGAAGACAGGGCCAGGATCCAGGAGGTGGACGTGCGCGTCGTCGTGGCGCAGGAGAGCTTCATGTTCAGCGCCCAGAGTCCCGGTGTCAGCGCGGCGGCGGGCGGCGGTCTCATCCCGGCGTTGATCGACGCCTCGGTCCAGCAGTCGCGTCAGAAGGCGATGGCCGGCGAGATCCAGGCGACGGTCGGGCCACTGCTCGACTACGACTTCCGCGTCGAGGCCGGGCGGGCCGTCAAGGCGTTGAATCACGAGGCGATGCCGCTGAAGGTGCGCTCGGTCGAGGTGCTCGCAGGCATGCCCACCAAGGCCGAGCACGAGGCGCGCATTGCGGCGACGCGCTCCGGCCCCGCCTACATGGTGCTCCTGCTGCACTACGCGATCGAACCCGGCCTGAGCGCCTTCACCACGCGCACGACCGTCAGCCTCTGGCAAGAGGGCCGCACCGAGCAGAGTTACCGCGCGGCGGCCATCTACCAGGCGCCGCTCGAAGGCGGACAGCGAACCGATGTGATCAAGCGCTTGACGGCTGACGACGGCAAGGTGCTGCGCGGCCTCATGCGCGAATCGGTCACCGAATCGTTGCGCATGGTCGCATTGGACATCGGACCGGCGGGCAAGGCCAATGCCGGCACTGCCGTTCCGGCGCCGCCCGCTGCGACGCCAGCCAGCAAGTCCGTCAAGTTCAACTTCAATGGCGCATGGATGCCCTTGACCGGCGCGAGCATCGAGGACGAGGCTGCACGCACGGTGCTGCGCGATCCGGCGGGCGCCCTCTATTCCCTCAGGAGCAGCGCGCAATGAAGCAACTCGCCCTCAGCATTGCCGCGTTCGCCTGCCTGGCGCCAGGCCTGGCCTTGGCGCTCACCGACACCGAGCCGCTCACGATGGTCTATGAGGAGGCGCCCGCACCCGCGGCACGACCCAACGGCCCGCCGCCGCAACAGCGCATGGCGATGGTGCAGGCTTGCACGATGTACCTGCCGAAGATCGCGGACGCTCGCACGAACCCCTCGTACGCGGGCAACTCGACCTTCATCCTGGCGTCGATGGGTGCTTCGCCACTGTTCGTTCAGTCGGCAAAGAGCGGCGACGGGGTCGCCTGGACGCGCGGTGCGTTGACGTCGTCTTTCCAGAGCTATGGTTTTCGCGTGGCTGAAGGCGCGCCAGCCACCGCAGAGGAGCCGCGCAAGGTGGCGGCGAACGTCGGCCTGCGGCTCGCGCACGCCTGGTCGGCCGGGTTGAACCTGGTCTCGCACGTGGTGCTCAACGTGAGCTACGCAACGCCCGGCGGCGAGATCACGCGCCAGTACCACGGCATGGGCACGCGCATCAACTGGAACGGCGGCAACGGCGAGTTCATGGCGGTTCTCAATCTCGGCATGGACGAGGCACTGCGCAGCTTCGCAACCGACGCGGCGCTGCTCTGCGACGGAAAGGCCATCGATCCATCCTGAGCGACCTGCTCGCGGGCGGATTCGATACGGCGCGGCGGCTCCTCCTCAGCGCCAGCCAGCCGCCTTGAGCCTGTCGGCCAGTTGCTGCGCCACGACCGCATAGCCTTGCGCATTCGCATGAATGCGGTCCGATCGCAGAGCCGGATCCGAGAGAACGGTGGCGTACACGTCCGGAATCAGAAGCGCCTTTTCGGCCTTCGCAACCACTTCGTAGAACCCGGCATCGCTGAGTGATCCGACCGTCGCGCGCAGCGGGTCGGGTGCAGGCGTCGCGATCAAGGCCACGCGAGGCGTGTGCGCCAGCGCCGTGCGCACGATGGCTGCCAGATTGTCCTTGGTGGTCTGCTGCGACATGCCGCGCAGCATGTCGTTCCCGCCGATGCCGACCAGCACCGCGTCGTAGCTGTTCGCCGCCAGCAATGCCTCCAGTCGCTGCAACGCACCGGCCGAGGTGTCGCCATTGACGCCTTCGTTGTCGACCCGCCAGCCGGTCAATTGCGCCAATCGCGTGGGCCAGGCCTCCTCGGGCGTAGCGCCATAGCCGACGGTCAAGCTGTCTCCCAGCGCCAGCACACGCGCATCGGATCCCAGCGCCGCAACGGACGGGCCGCGCTTGCCGCAGGCCACGAGCGCCACGGCCGATTGCAAGCCGGCCAGCATCAGAAGGTGTCGTCGATTCATTTCAGAACGTCAAGGAATTCGCCGCGTCGGAGCCATCTGGGTTGCGGCAGTCAAGGCATCCGCCATTGGATCGGCGGGAGGCTCGTCCTGCGAACCATACATGGCGCGATCGTCCAATACCCTTCGGGTGACCCCAGGAAATTTCCGGGCTTTCCCATTCAAGGAGCCTTTCGATGCAGGTGCGCGTCAATGGTGTCGCCCCTTCCCTTCCGCCCGAATGGCGCGACGAATCGCTACTCGTCCGGCGCCCCAAACTGCCGCCTGGGCATGACGGGCAAGTCGACTTGCCGTCGCATCAATGGGTGGGAGCGAGCCCAGTCACCTGCCAGGCCCCGTCGGGCTGACCCTTGCTCCTGCAGAAGACATAGCTGCCGGAGTTCTGCAACGCTCTGTGTCGGTTCTCGATTCGGGCCAATCTGCAGCTTTTCCTGCCTTCAGGGTCCTTGGCGGGCGTGACATTTCCGCTGCTGGAAGTGCGAGGGTTCTCCCATGTGACCACCACACCGTCCGCGCCAGTGTCGAGAGCACGGTGAACCGTTTTGGTCATCAAGTCGACATCGGCGTCGTTGAATCGGGTGATTGGGGTATCACGCATCGCGTTGAAGAGACTCAACGGCCTCGCTCCCGCTGAAACCGTGGCAAGCATGGCTATGGCTAGCGCGAGCAATCTGGCCCTTCGGAACGCTCTCATGTTCGAGTCCTCAGTTGAGCGGCGTGAAACCGGACAAATTCTATCGGGAGGTGGGCGGGCGTAGACCTCCAAGCGCCATGCACAACATTGTTGGCACTCAACCATAGCGAACGACGTTGTAACCCTCCTCCGCCGTTGGCGCCACGAAGTGACTGGTGATCTGGTCGAACTGCGCATCCGTTGTTTCAAAGGGGTGCTCTCCTGAGAGATTGCGAGCACGCAAGCGCGCTTTGCAAATCTCGTCGGGAACATCCAGGTAGTGCAGGCGATGGGCGGCTCCAGCTTTCTCGAAAACGCCGCGTGCCCAGCCTCTTGTGGCGATGGTGTTCGAGGGGAAATCGAGCACAACCGACGTGCCGGCTACGAGAAGTGCCTCGATGTGGCCAGCCATCGCTTCACGCAACCTGCCGGCACAGCGAACGTAGTCCGCGATGGCATGAATCTCGTTCGGGTAAAGACGCGCGAGCCAATCGTCCTCGCTGATGAGAACCGTCTTCGGCTCTGACGCGAGACGTTGGGTGAGCGTCGACTTTCCAGCCCCGATCTTTCCGCAGACCATGTGAAGCATCGCGGGTGCGGAGGCCGCCCTGACTGATTGCCTCGTTTCAAATGCGCGCATTCCAATCTCCTGTGACACTGAAAGCCCCGGGAGACAGAAAAAAACCCGCCTCGTGGGGCGGGTTGCTCAGGGCTACTCAGGCCGCGCGCTAACCCACCATCCTTTGGATGATGCGAATAATCGACGCGATGTGCGAGTAGGCCATGGTGTGCAAGGATAGCCGCTGTCAGCGCTCTTGGGAACCTCGCACGGCTGTTGCCTGAATCCCGCAGTCGCGTGCCGACCGGCGCCTGTCGCCGTCAGGCCGGCACCGCGTGCGGCAGCAGGACGTTGTCGCGCGCAACGATGCGGCCGCCGGCCACGACCAGGCGACGCTGCGGCCGTGCGACGACCGCCTGCGCCACGGTCTGCGCCTGCACCAGCACCAGGTCGGCGCGGTCGCCCGCGGCGAGGCCATAGGAGGCGAAGCCGCAGCCGCGCGCGCCGGCGTGGGTGACGCAGTCGAGCGCGATGTCGAGCTCGTCGTCGCGGCGCAGGTTGTAGCGCATGCCGATCAGCATCGCGCGCTCCAGCATGTCGGGGCTGCCGTAGGGCGACCAGGTGTCGCGGATGCCGTCGTTGCCGCCCAGCACCGTCACGCCGGCCTGGCGGCAGGCCAACAAGGGCGGCACGTTGCGCGAAGGGGGCGCGCTGGTGATCAGCGCCACGTCCAGCTTCGCCATTCGCGCCAGCAGCAGGTCGCGCTCGCGCTCGGGCAGTTCGCCCAGGCAGAAGCCGTGGCTGATCGCGACCCGGCCGTGCATGCCGAGCGCAGCCGCGCGATCCAGGATCAGTTCCAGCGAGAAGGCCCCCATCGGGCCCGGCTCGTGCAGGTGGATGTCGAGCGGACAGCCGCGGCGCTCGGCGATGCCGAACAGCGTGTCGAGCGAGCGCACCGGGTCGCCGTCGATCGCGCAGGGGTCGAGGCCGCCCAGCACATCGGCACCCCGCGCCATCGCGTCGTCGAGCAGCTCGGCCGTGCCCGGCCGCCGCAGCAGGCCCGACTGCGGAAAGGCGACGATCTGGATCTGCTGCAGGTCCTCGAGCGTGCTGCGCGTGCGCATCACGCCGTCGAGGTGGCGCAGGCCGGCCTGGGTGTCGACATCGACGTGGGTGCGCAGCCGGGTCGTCCCGAGCGCAAGGAAGTCCTTGGCCAGCGCCAGCGACTGGGCCGCCGCGTCATGGCGGCTGGCCTCGCGGAAGGCGCGCTCGTTGTCGATCTTGTCGATGAGCCGGGTGCCGACCTCGTTGCGGTACCAGTCCATGCCCCACAGGGTCTTGTCCAGGTGGGTGTGGCCTTCGACCAGGCCCGGCAGCAGCAGCGCGCCGCCGCCTTCCTCCACGACGCAGCCGGCGGGCGCGGGCAGCGCGACGCCTGCCGCTGCGATGCGGTCGCCTGTCACCAGCAGGTCGACGGGCGCCGCTCCCAGCGGGCGCACGTTGCGCAGAAGGAGCGAATCGGAGAAGGACATGAGAGAGGCCTCGAAGGACGACCGGCGGCTACCCCGCCTGGCCCAATGGAAACTCGCGCGCCGCCAAGGCCCGGAACCGGCCGGCGGCCGGACTCTCGGTATCGGCCATGTAGGCGAGGGAGAGCCCGATCGAGGCCGTGGCCGGAAAGTCCACGAAAGGGCGGTAGACGATCTTCTCGCTCACATAGCGCTGCATCACCGACGGCACCAGCGCCACGCCCAGCCCGCTCTCGACCAGTGCGAGCACCGTCTGCACCTGGATGGCCTGCTGCGTCACGCGCGGAATGAAGCCGGCCTGCTGGCACGCGAGCATGGCCGTGCCGTGAAGGCCCGAGGCCTGGCCGGCGGCATACATGACGAAGGATTCGCCGGCCATGTCCGACAGCTTGAGCATGCCCTTGCTGGCCAGTGCATTGCCGCGCGGCAGCGCCGCCACGTACTCCTCGCGCTCCAGCTGGAGCAGCGTGGCCCGGGTCGGTTGCAGCAGCGGCACGCGCACGAGCCCGATGTCGAGCGTCTTGTCTTCGAGCTGCTGCAGGATGCTGACCGACGTCGCTTCGCGCAGGATCAGTTCGACGCCGGGGTACTCGGCACGAAACAGCGGCAGCAGCTTCTGCAGCATGCCGTAGGTGGTGGAGCCGACAAAGCCGATCTGCAGCACGCCGCCCGTTCCCGCCAGCGTGCTCATCGCGGTTTCGCGCAGCTGGTTGCCGTGGAAGAGCAGCTTGCGCGCTTCGATCAGCACCGCCTGCCCGCTGGGCGTGAGCTGGACGCCGGTGGACTCGCGGGTGAACAGCCTGGTGCCGAGCTCGGCTTCGAGTTTCTGGATCGAGACCGTCAGCGGCGGCTGCGCCATGTGCAGGCGCTCGGCCGCGCGACGGAAGTTCAGCGTCTCGGCAAGAACGACAAAGTGGCGGATGCGTCGCAGGTCCATGGGCTTGGCTGAATCACTGGCGTCGAGCATAACGGAGCCCCTGCCCCTTGCTGCCCGTGCTGCCCGTGCCGTGCCCGCGAGCCCGCTCACATCACCCCTTGAAGACAGCCGGGCGCTTGGCCAGGAAGGCGTCCACGGCCTCCTTGTGGTCGGCGGTCTGGTGCGACATCGCCTGGAAGGCCGCGGCCATTTCGAGCAAGGTGTCGAGCCGCGTGTGCATGGCCTCGCGCAGCAGCCGCTTGGTCAGGCGCACGGCATGCGGCGGGTTGGCCGCGATGCGCTGGGCCAGCGCATTGGCGGTGGCGAGCAGCTGGTCGGCCGGCACCACGCGCGAGACCAGCCCCCAGCTGACCGCCAGCTCCGCGTCGATCACCTCGCCGGTGAACGACATCTCCGAGGCGCGCGACATGCCGACGATGCGCGGCAGCAGCCAGGCGCCGCCGTCGCCGGGAATGATCCCGAGCTTGACGAAGCTCTCGGCGAACTTGGCGTGCTGCGACGCGATGCGGACGTCGCACATGCAGGCCAGGTCCAGCCCCGCGCCGATGGCCGCGCCATTCACGGCGGCAATGATCGGCACCTCGAGATTGAACAGCGCCAGCGGCAGCTTCTGGATGCCGGTGCGGTACTCCTGCCGGATCTGCATGCCCGAGACCTCACCCGACGCCTGCCGCTCCATGTCGCGGATGTCGCCGCCCGAAGAAAAGGCCGTGCCCGCGCCGGTCAGGATCACCGCGCGCACGCTGCGATCGTTGTGGATGCGGTCGATCGCGGCCAGGAAGTCCGGCACGGCCGTGTTGCCCGTGAGCGGGTTGCGCCGGCCAGGTTCGTTCATCGTCAGCGTGACGACATGGTCTTGCTGCTCGTACAAGAGAAAGTCTGGCATCGCGGAGGGCCTCTTCAAGGTGTTGGACAGGCGGCCAGCGTAGGGCATCACCTTTTTTTCGTCCAATATCGAATTCGATAATCCCAATACCTCATCGGTATCAGCAGCGGATATCTGATCGCCTTCGCTCATCATTCTCTTCGATACCGATCATGTATCGCTTTTCAAGAATTTAATATTGGACTGAGCGTGTAGCGTCATCCTATCCTCAAGCCATCGACACAGGCAGGAAGCACACATGAAGACGGCATTGGGGCACCTCAAGGTGCTCGACCTGACCCGCATCCTCGCGGGCCCGTGGGCCACCCAGAACCTCGCCGACATGGGGGCCGAGGTGATCAAGATCGAGCGCCCCGGCGTGGGCGACGACACCCGCTACTGGGGCCCTCCCTTCCTCAAGGACGCCGAGGGCCGCGAGACCCGCGACTCCTCCTACTTCCTGAGCGCGAATCGCGGCAAGCAGTCGGTCACGGTCGACCTGGCGAAGCCCGAGGGACAGGAGATCATTCGCCAGCTCGCGCGCGACGCCGACATCCTGGTCGAGAACTACAAGGTCGGCACGCTCGCGCGCTACGGCCTGGCGTATGAAGACCTGCGCAAGATCAACCCGCGCCTGGTGTACTGCTCGGTCACGGGCTTTGGCCAGGATGGCCCGTATGCGGCGCTGCCGGGCTACGACTACGTGTTCCAGGGCATGGGCGGGCTCATGAGCATCACCGGCGTGCCCGACGGCGAGCCCGGCGCCGCCCCCATGAAGAGCGGCATCGCGATCAGCGACCTGCTGACCGGCATGTACGCCACCTCCGCCATCCTCGCGGCCATCGAGCACCGGCGCGTGAGCGGCGAAGGGCAGTACATCGACATGTCGCTGCTGGACTGCATCGTGACGATCAACTCGTACCAGGCGATCAACTACTTCCTGTCGGGAAAGATCCCTCAGCGCATGGGCAACGCGCACTCGAACATGGTTCCCTACCAGGTCTTCCGCTGCAAGGAAGGCGACATCATCATCGCGGTGGGCAACGACGCGCAGTACGCCGCCTTCTGCAAGGCGATCGACCGCCCCGCACTGGCCGAAGACCCGCTGTACAGCACCACGGCGCAACGCAACCGCAACCGCGAAACGCTGATCCCGCAGGTCGCCGAGGCGATGCTGGCGCGCACCATGGAAGACTGGGTTGCGTTGCTCGAAGCCCGCAACGTGCCTTGCGGCCCGATCCACAACATGAAGCAGGTGTTCGAGGACCCGCAGGTCACGCACCGCGAGATGCAGCTGTCGCTGCCGCACAGCGCCGGCGTCCAGGCGCCGAGCGTGGCCAACCCGATCCGCCTGTCGGAAACGCCGATCCGCTATACGCGCTCGGCGCCCACGCTAGGCGAGCACAACAGCACCGTGCTGGGCGGCCGGCTCGGGCTGTCGGACGAACGCATGGCCGAACTGAAAGCCATGGGCGTCGTGTAAGCGCGCGCCCTTTCCTACCCTGACGGAGACAAGATCATGAAGTTCACACCCATTCGCACGGCGGTCCTCGCCTCGCTGCTGCTCGTCGCCGGCTTCGCGGCCCAGGCGCAGCAGAAGACGCCGATCCGCTTCCTGGTCCCCTACCCGGCCGGCGGCGCCGCCGACCAGATCACCCGGCTGGTGGCGCAGGACGCGTCGGTCATCCTCGGCGCGCCGATCATCGTCGACAACAAGGCCGGGGCCGCAGGCATGATCGCGGGCGACCTGGCGGCGCGCTCCGAGCCCGACGGCAAGACCTTCTTCGTCGGCTCGAACGCGCCGCTGGTGATCAACGCCGCGCTCTACGCCAAGATGCCCTACGACCCGGAGAAGTCTTTCGTTCCGGTGTCGGGCATGGGCAAGTCGCCCCTGCTGCTGGTGACGCGCAAGGACCTGAACGTCAAGAACGTCGCCGAGCTGATCGCGCTGGGCAAGAAGGACCCGGGCAAGCTGACCATGGGTTCGGCCAGCAGCGGCAACATCACGCACCTGGYGGGCGAATACGCGAGCTCGCTGATGGGCTTCAAGGTCACGCACGTCCCGTTCACCGGCAGCGCGCCGGCCATCATGAGCATGATGGGGAACAACGTCGACATCATGTTCGACGCCCTGCCCTCGTCGATGCAGCAGGCCAAGGCCGGCAAGATCCATCCGCTGGCGATTCTCGACAGCGTGCGCTTCCCGCAACTGCCGAACGTTCCCACGCTGAAGGAAGCGGGCTACCCGAATGCGGAGGCCAGTGCCTGGTTCGGCGTGGTGGCGCCGGCGAACACGCCCGCGGCCATCGTCAACGAAATGAACAAGGCCATCAACGAGGCGCTCAAGAAGCCCGAGCTGATCGAGAAGCTCCAGGCCATCGGCGCGCAGCCGATGCCCGGATCGCCGGAGGTCTTCGGCAAGTTCATCGCCGACGAGCGCGCGCGCTGGATTCCGCTGGCCAAGTCGCTGGGCGTGAAGGCGGACTGACACCATGGGCAAGAAAAGCTTCGACTCCATCCAGGCCCTGAAGGCATTCGTGGGTGCGCCGCAGGTCACGGGCGACGCCATCACGGTCGACCAGGAAACCATCGACGTCTTCGCGGGCGTGACCCAGGACCGGCAGTGGATTCACACCGATCCGCAACGCGCCGCCACCGAGTCGCCCTTCAAGACCACCATCGCCCACGGGCTGCTGACGCTCTCGCTCGTCACGGGCTGGTACCACCGCTGCTTCGAGTTTCCGAACCGGAAGATGGCGCTCAACTACGGCTTCGACAAGATCCGGTTCACCGGCCCGGTGCCCAGCGGTTCGCGGCTGGTCGGCAGCTTCAGGCTCGAGCGGGTCGACGACATCAAGCCCGACGAGGTGCGCTGCGCGTGGCACGTCGAAGTGCACATCGAAGGCGCCGAGCGGCCGGTCATGGTCGCGACCTGGCTCATGCAGATCCGCTACTGAAAAGAATGAAAGGACAACCATGCCCGTTGTAGACATCTCCCAGGTGGGCGCGACCGCCGTGCTCACACTCAACCGGCCCGGTCAGCGCAACGCGTTCGACTACGCCATGCGCGAGGAACTGGCCGCCGCCGTGGCGCAAGTGCGCGACGACGCCGCGGTGCGGGCGGTCGTTCTCACCGGCGCCGCCGGCCATTTCTGCGCGGGCGGTGACGTCAAGGTGCTGTCGGAGCAGCAGGGCCAGAAACGCGACATCTTCGAAGGGCGCGAGCGCATCCGCAAGATCCATCGCTGGCTCGACGAACTGATCGACCTCGAAAAGCCGCTGATCGCCGCCGTCGACGGCGTGGCCTTCGGTGCGGGCCTGTCGCTGGCGCTGTGCGCCGACTTCGTGCTGGCTTCGTCGCGCGCCACCTTCTGCAGCGTCTTCGCGCGCCTCGGCTATGTACCGGACACGGGCGCGATGTACCTGCTGCCGCGGGCCATCGGGCTCGCGCGCGCCAAGGAACTCGTCTTTACCGCACGCGTGGTCGGTGCCGACGAGGCGAAGAGCCTCGGGCTGGTGCACACGGTGTGCGAGCCGGACACACTCATGCCGGCGGCGCTCGAGTTCGCGGCCCGCTTCCACACCGCGCCGACCGAAGCGCTGGGCCTCGCGAAGAGCGTGATGAACCATGCCTTCGAATCCGAGCGGAGCGAGGTGTACGCGCAGGAAGCCATGGCGCAAGCCATCTGCCGCGAAAGCGACTTCCACGCCGAAGCCGTGCGCCGCTTCATGGCCAAGGAAGCACCGCTCTATCAGTGGCCCGCCACGAAACCCTGACCCGGCAGCGAACCCCATGACCGACATTCGTCCCGAAGCAACCTACTTCGCGCATCTCGCCGAAGGCAAGTTCATGCTGCAGCGCTCGCGCGCCAGCGGCAAGTACTTCTTCTATCCCCGCGTGGCCGAGCCGGTGACCGGCGCCCGCGACCTCGAATGGGTCGAGGCATCCGGCCGCGGCACGGTGCACGCCACCACCGTGGTGCGCGTCAAGCCGCCGCAGCAGCCCTACAACGTCGTGCTGGTCGACCTGGACGAAGGCCCGCGCGTGATGAGCCGCGTCGAAGGCATTTCGCCCGACGCGGTGCGCATCGGCCAGAAGGTCCAGGCGCGCATCGGCCGGCAGGACGACAAGCCCATTCTTCTCTTTGACATTGCGCCGGACGCAGGGAGCCAGGCATGAGCACGAACGACCGCTTTCCGCGCGGCAAATCGGCCATCGTGGCCGCCAGCACCTACGGCATGGGCGAATCGCCCGGCATGAGTTCGATGGACCTCGCCGTCTCGGCCAGCCTCGGCGCGCTCGACCAGGTCGGCCTGAAGCCGGGCGACGTGGACGGCCTCTTCATCGGCCTGCCGGACGACTTCCTCTCCGGGCTCACTTTCGCCGAGTACCTGGGCATCCAGCCGCGCCTGACCGAGAACAACCGCACCGGCGGCTCGGCCTTCCTCACGCATGCGATGTGGGCGGCACTGGCCATCGAAGCCGGGCAATGCGACGTGGCGCTGATCGCCTACGGCAGCAACCAGCGCACCGCCTCGGGCGGGCTGATCAGCTCGATGCGACCCTCGGCGTACGAGGCGCCGTACAAGCTCGGACGCCCCGTGGGGGCCTATGCGCTCGCCACCTCGCGCTACATGCACCAATACGGCTTGAAGCGCGAGCAGCTCGGCGAAGTCGCCATCGCCGCGCGCCGCTGGGCGGCACTGAACCCCGACGCCTTCCTGCGCGATCCGCTCACGATGGAGGACTACCTCAAGGCCCGCATGGTGTCGGACCCGATCAGCGTGCGCGACTGCTGCCTCGTGACCGACGGCGCCGCGGCCGTGGTCATGGTGAGCGCGGAACGCGCGAAGCACATGGCCAAGCGCCCGGTCTACCTGCTCGGCGCCGCGGCGGCCACGGACCACCGCGACATCACCTCGATGCCCGACCTCACGACCACCGCGGCCGTGCACTCCGGTGCGCGCGCCTTTGCCCAGGCCGGCGTGAAGCCCGCCGACATCGACGTGGTCGAGCTCTATGACGCCTTCACGATCAACACGCTCCTGTTCCTCGAAGACCTCGGCTTCTGCAAGAAGGGCGAAGGCGGCGCCTTCGTCGAAGGCGGCCGCATCGCACCGGGCGGCACGCTGCCCGTGAACACCAACGGCGGGGGCCTCTCGTGCGTGCACCCGGGCATGTACGGCCTGTTCACCATGGTCGAGGCGACCCAGCAGCTGATGGGCCAGGCCGGCGAGCGGCAGGTGAAGGACGCGAAGCTGGCCGTGGCGCACGGCAACGGTGGCGAACTGTCGAGCCAGGCCACGCTGGTGCTCGGCACCGAAGAAACACTTTGAGCAGAAGACCAAGGAACCCGACATGAACGACGAATCCCTCTCGCTCGCGAACAAGAGCATCGTGGTGACCGGCGCGGCGCAAGGCATCGGCCGCGCCATCGCCGAACTGGCGCTGAAACTCGGCGCCACCGTCACGGCCGTCGACCTCAACGCCGGCGCGCTGGAAGCGTTTCGCGACGAAGCCGGCGCCGACCGCGTGCTGCCGATGGCCGGCAGCGTGGCCGACGAGGCCTTCGCGCAGCGCACCCTCGACGAAGCCGTGGCCCGGTTCGGCGCCGTGCACGGCCTGGTCAACAACGCCGGCATCACCCGCCCCGCGATGATCGAGAAGATGACCCGGGAGGACTGGCAGCAGGTCATCGATGTGCACCTCACCGGCTCCTTCTTCTTCCTGCAGGCCGCGGGCCGCCACATGCTGGCCCGGGCGCGCGCGGGCGACAAGGCCCAGGGCTCGATCATCAACATCTCGTCGGACGCCGGACGGCGCGGCACCATCGGCCAGATCAACTATGGCGCGGCCAAGGCCGGCCTGCTGGGCCTCACGATGTGCGCGGCGCGCGAGTGGGCCAAGTACAACGTGCGCGTGAACACCGTCGGCTTCGGCGTGGTCGAGACGCCCATGACCGAAACCATCCGCAGCGAAAAGTTCGCCGAGACCTACCGCGCGCAGATTCCGCTCGGGCGCTGGGCCGAGCCGCTGGAAGTCGCGCGCCCGGTGTGCTTCCTGCTCTCGGATGCGGCGTCGTACGTCACGGGCCAGCATCTGTCGGCCAATGGCGGCTACACGATCGGTCTCTGAGCACCGCCGGAGAACGCCTTGAGCCAACTGCTGTCCGCCTTCAGGCTTGCCGCCCTGCCCCCCGAAACGCACGCGTTTCGCGAGGAGGTGAAGGCATTTCTTCGCGCCCACCTCGAACCTGCGCCCGCGGATGTTCGCGCGCGTTCGTGGATGGGCTTCAGCGCCGGCTTCAGCAAGAAGCTCGCCGCGCGCGGCTGGGTGGGCGTGACCCTGCCGGCGCAGTACGGCGGCGCCAGCCTCGATGCCTTCTCGCGCTTCGTGCTGGTGGAAGAGCTGCTGGCCGCGGGCGCGCCGGTGTCCGCGCACTGGATCGCCGACCGCCAGAGCGGGCCGTTGATCCTGAAGTTCGGCACCGAGGCGCAGCGCGCCTTCTACCTGCCCAAGATCTGCGCTGCCGAGGCCTTCTTCTGCATCGGCATGAGCGAGCCCAACTCGGGCTCCGATCTCGCGAGCGTCGCCACCCGCGCGGTGCGCTGCGAAGGGGGCTGGCGCCTCAACGGCCGCAAGATCTGGACGACCAACGCGCAGCATTGCCACTACATGATCGCGCTGGTCCGATCCTCCGGCGAGTCGAAGGACCGGCAGCAGGGCCTGTCGCAATTCATCGTGGATCTCTCCCTGCCGGGCGTCAGCGTGCGGCCGATCCATGACCTGGCAGGCGATGCTCATTTCTCCGAAGTGCTGTTCGACGACGTGCTGCTCGCCGACGACGCGCTGATCGGCACCGAGGGCAGCGGCTGGGCGCAGGTGAATGCCGAACTGGCCTTCGAGCGCAGCGGGCCCGAGCGCATCTATTCGAGCATCGTTCTGCTCGAACACTGGATCGCCTGCCTGCGCCGCACGCCGGGCGCCTCGGCGCATGCCGCCACCATCGGCCGCTTCGCCGCGCACCTGGCCACGCTGCGCAACATGTCGATCGCAGTGACCACCAAGCTGGTGAACGGCGAAAGCCCGGTGGTCGAGGCGGCGCTGGTGAAGGACATCGGCACCGAGTTCGAGCAAAGCATCCCGGCCGTCATCGAGGCGGCCATCGCCATGGACCCCGAAGGCGCGGTCGACCCCGAGCTGTACCGCGCGGTCGCCTACGTCAGCCAGGTGGCGCCCACCTTCTCCCTGCGCGGCGGCACGCGCGAGATCCTGCGCGGAATGATCGCGCGCGGCCTCGGCCTGCGCTGACCTCCGGCGAAAGTACCTGACCATGTTTGCAGAAGCCATAGAAGACATCCTCCGCGACCAATGCACGCCCGCAGTGGTGCGCGCGATCGAGGCCGGCGGCTCGCCGGCGGCCTTGTGGAATTCGGTGGAGAGCGCCGGCTTTCTCGCGCTGCTGGCTCCCGAGGCCGAGGGCGGCGCAGAACTGCCGCTCGCGGAACTGTTCCCCGTGCTGTGCCATCTGGGCCGATACGCCGTGCCGGTGCCGTTGGGCCAGAGCATCGTCGCTCGCGCGCTGCTGGGCAGCCGGCTGCCCATGCCGGACGGCATGGTCACGCTGGCGACCGCACTGCGTCGCGATGCCGATGGCACGCTGCATTGCCCGCTGACGCCTTTCGGCGCCATCGCCGATGCCGTGCTGGCCCGGGACGGCGACGCCCTGCTGCTGCTGCCCTGCGCCTCGGCGCGGCGCGCGTCGACCGGCGTCCATGGCAGCCTGGCCGCGTCACTCTCTTGGGCCAACGATGCCGGCACGACCCGGCTCGCCGATGCCGGTGCCGCCTTGCCCGCCTTCGCCGCCGCCCTGCATGCCGCCATGCTCGCTGGCGCGATGACCCGCGTGTTCGAGATGACCCTGCAGTACTGCAACGACCGCGTGCAGTTCGGCAAATCGCTCGGCAAGTTCCAGGCGGTGCAGCATCAGTTGAGCGTGATGGCCGAGCACACGGCGGCGACGTCGATCGCCGCGGAAGCCGCCTTTCGCCATGACGGCGCGGCGCCCTCGCTGCTGGCATCGGCCATCGCCAAGTCGCGCGCCAGCGAAGCCGCGGTGCTGATCGCCTCGACCGCCCATGCGCTGCACGGCGCCATCGGCGTCACCGAGGAATACGACCTGCAGCTGCTGACGCGCCGCCTGCACGAATGGCGCATGGCGCACGGATCGGAAGCGCACTGGAACCGGGTGCTGGGCGACCACGTGCTGGCCGGCGACGGCGCACTCAGCGATTTCGTGCGGACCCTCTGAGCGCCCTGCGCCCTACCGGGCGTCCGTGAGTGCCGGTGAGTCCATCTCCGGCAGCTCGAAGGGCAACCCGGTGGCGTGCCCCGAGCGGTGCTCGTCGAGCATCGCCACGCAGGCCTGCCGATCCTTGCGGCGCAGCGCGTCCAGCAGCCGCACGTGTTCCTCGATGGTGCGGACACGAGCATCCGGCACCGACAGCTTGTTCGCGATGAAAGGGTCGGCGATGGCCCACAGCCGCTCGACCTGGTCGAGGATGAGCCGGTAGGGCGAGAGCTCGAAGATCTTGAAGTGAAAGCGGCGATTCAGGGCCAGGAGCGGCGTCCAGTCCTCCTTCCCCGCAAGCGCCGTGATCTCGTCGTTGATCGCCTCGAGCTCGGCCAGCGCCGCGTCGTCGGGCCAGCGCAGCGACCCCATCAACTCGCCCTCGAGCAGCTGCAGCATGCGCCGGATCTGCGCGAGCTCGATCGGCATCCGCTTGGCGACGAAGTAGCCCTGGTGCGGGCGGTGCACCAGCAGCCCCTGGCGCGCCAGCACGTTCAAGGCCTCGCGCAAGGGCACGCGGCTCACGCCCATCTGCTCCGCCACTTCCTGCTGGCGAATCTGCTCGCCCGGCAGCAGCACCCCGCACACGATCATTTCGTGAAGGCGCGACAGCGCCACGTCCATGGCGCCGTCTTCCTTGGCACGGAGCGGTGTGGATGCGTTCATTGAGGTGGTTTCTCGTTGCGGATACGGGATTCTACCAACATGACATTCAAAATTGAATTCAATATAGTCTTCAATATTGAACAACACGTTGCAGCATCCCTCGACCATGACCCTTGCCGCCTCCCGTTCCGCGACCGAGCCCCTCGCGCTCGCCGTCCACGCCTGGCGGCAAGAGGCCGAGGGCGTGGTCTCGCTGGACCTGCGGGCCGCCACCGGCGAGGACCTGCCGCCGTTCACGGCCGGCAGCCACGTGGCGTTCGAGATTCCGGCGCCGGACGGCGCGGCACCGCTGCTGCGGCAGTACTCCCTGTGCAACGACCCTTCGGAGCGCGACCGCTACCTGATCGGCGTCGGACTCGATCCCGCGAGCCGCGGTGGCTCGGCGTGGCTGCACACAGGCGTCGAAGTCGGCGCCGTGCTGCGCGCCCAGGCGCCGCGCAATCATTTCGCGCTCGACGAAAGCGCCGCCCATTCGATCCTTGTCGCCGGCGGGATCGGCATCACGCCCCTGCTGGCCATGGCCCGGCGCCTCGGTGCGCTCGGCCGACGCTGGACGCTCTATTACTGCGTGCGAACGCCCAGCCGCGCGGCCTTTCTCGACGTGTTGCGCGCCATTCCTTGCGGCGAAGTGGTCCCCGTGCATGACGCGATGCCCGGCGTGGCCTCGCTCGACCTGCCGGCCGTGATCGCGAGCGCGGCCGCCGACACCCACCTCTATTGCTGCGGCCCTGCCCCGCTGATGCAAGCCTTCGAGCGCGCAGCCGCCGGACGCGCCGCCCACACGGTGCACGTCGAGTGGTTCAAGGCCGGGCCGCCGGCGCCGGGCCTGGCGCCGGCGGCAACCGCAGGCAGCTTCGCATTGCACCTCGCGCACAGCGGCCGAACCCTGCAGGTGCCCGCGGACAAGTCCGTTCTCGAAACCCTGCTCGACGCCGGCATCGCCATCGACTCGTCCTGCCGCGACGGCATCTGCGGCAGTTGCGAGACCCGCGTCCTCGCCGGCACGCCGGATCACCACGACGCGGTGCTGTCGGCCTCCGAGCGGGCCGCCGGCGACCGAATGATGGTCTGCGTGTCCCGCTGCAAGGGCGAGGCCCTGACGCTCGCACTCTGAACAACACCCCCTTGGAGAACTTCCCCATGCCTTCACGTCCCCCGCGATCCATCGAAGTCGCCGGCGTCAGCCACGGCGCCGCGCCCATTCCCATGGGTGCGCGCGTCGGCAACATCCTCTATTCGTCCGGCATCGCCGGCGTCGACCCTTCGACGTCGAAGCTCGCACCCGATGCAGCCTCGCAGGCGCGCTTCGCCTTCGAGAACCTGCGCACGCTGCTCAGGAACGGCGGCGCTTCGCTGGACGACCTGGTGCGTCTCACGGTCTATCTGAAGGACAACAGCGCGCGCGAGCATGTCAACGCCGAATGGCTCAAGTGCTTTCCCGATCCGCACGACCGGCCCGCACGCCACGCGCTGACGTACGACCTGCAGCACGGGATGCTGCTGCAGCTCGAAGCCGTCGCCGTGGTGCAGGAAGGCTGAGGCATGGACGACCCCGTCAAGCGGCTCGGCCGCCTCGATTGCTGCGCCGTCTCGGACGCGATGGACAAGCTCGGACTCCGGGGCGGCGTCAGCGGCCTCGAGCAACGCGCCACCGCGCGCCGCATCGCCGGCCGCGTGCTGACCTACAGGCTGGTCGCAGCCGACCAGGCACCCGCGCCGCAAGGGCCGCCGCGCCATCTGGGCACCACGGCGGTCGAGGCCGCGCAGGCCGGCGACATCATCGTGGTCGAACAGCGCACCGGCATCGATGCCGGCAGCTGGGGCGGCATCCTCTCGCTCGGCGCCAAGGTGCGCGGCGTCGCGGGCGTGATCGTCGACGGCCCGGTGCGCGACATCGACGAGGCGCGCGCTTACGACTTCCCCGTCTATTGCCGCTCGCTCACGGCCCGCACCGCGCGCGGCCGGGTGGCCGAAATCGAGACCCACAAGCCCGTGACCATCGGCGACGTGCAGGTCCACGCCGGCGACTACGCCATCGCCGACGCCAGCGGCGTGGTCTTCGTTCCCGCGGCCGACATCGAGCGCGTGCTCGATGTCGCCGAACACATCGCCGGACGCGAGGCCGCCATGGCCAAGGCGCTGCTGGCCGGCACCCCGATCGGCCAGGTCATGGGCGCCGACTACGAACACATGCTGCGCTGAAGGAGTGCGAATGACAGACAGGAACATCGAACGGGCCGCCAGGCTCGATACCGCCACGCTGAGCGATGCGCTCGACCGCCTGGGCATCAACGGCCAGTGCTACCGCATCCAGCCGCGATCCGGCGACTTCCGCATGACGGGCCGTGCCTGGACATTGCTGTACGGCCCGGCCGGCTCACCGGCCGGCACGGTGGGCGACTACATCGACGACGTGCCGCCCGGCAGCGTGATCGTGCTGGACAACGGCGGGCGCGACAACGCCACCGTCTGGGGCGACATCCTCACCGAACTGGCGCACAGGAAGGGCATCGCCGGCACGGTGATCGACGGCATCAACCGCGACGTGGCGCTGTGCCTGTCGCTCGGCTACCCGATCTACAGCCGCGGCCACTGGATGCGCACCGGCAAGGACCGGGTTCAGGTCGAGGCGACACAGGTGCCGGTGAACATCGGCGACGTGCGCGTGAGCCCCGGCGACCTGCTGCGCGGCGATGCCGACGGCGTGGTGGCCATCCCCCGCGCGCACGAAGACCAGGTGCTCGCCGCCGCCGAAGAGATCCAGCACGCCGAAGACGCCATCCGCGAATCGGTGCGCGGCGGCATGGGCCTGCGCGAGGCGCGCGAGCAGCACCGCTACCACCAGTTGCAGACGAGGGCCACGCCATGAGCGGGCAAGCGCCAGTCGGGCCCACCATCCGCGCCGAGATCGAGCGCGTCGACGCCTCGGTGGTCGAGGCCGCGCGCGCCCTGCCGAGCGCCACGCTGCACGAGGCCGGCGGACGCATCGGCGTGATGCCTTCGGCGATCAAGCCGGTGGCGCCGGCCTTCCGCATCTGCGGCCCCGCCGTCACCGTCGACTCGCCCGGCGGCGACAACCTGTGGATCCACCGCGCGCTGTACGTTGCCGCGCCCGGAGACGTGCTGGTGGTGCATGTGCAGGGCGAGCACGACTTCGGCTACTGGGGCGAGATCATGTCCGCCGCGGCGCGCGTGCGAGGCCTTGGTGGCCTGGTGATCGACGGCTGCGTGCGCGACGGCGCGGTGCTGGCGGACTTCGGCTTTCCGGTCTTCGCCCGTGGCCTGTGCATCCGCGGCACGGGCAAGGACTACGGCGCGCGCGGCTTCATCAATCACTCCCTGCGCTTCGGCGACCTGAGCGTGCATCCCGGCGACCTCGTGGTCGGTGACACCGACGGCGTGGTCTGCCTGCCGCGCGAGCAGGCCGCGGCCATCGTCGCCGCTTCGCAGCAACGCGAGGTCAAGGAGGCCTCGATCCTTCAACGCCTCGAAGCCGGCGAGCGAACGCTCGAGGTCTACAACTTCTGAACCACCCCAGGCATCTCCACCCATGATCATCGATTCCCACGCCCACGTCGTCGTCCCGCCCGAAAGCTATCGCTTCATGGGCGAGCTTGTCGCCAGCCGCGCCAATCCGGCCTCCAGGCCCAAGCTCACGGACGACGCCGTGCGCACCGCCGGCCAGTCCATCGTCGACATCATGGATGCGGTCGGCACCGACATCCAGTTCCTCTCGCCGCGGCCCTACATGCAGATGCATTCGGTCAAGCCGGCCCAAGTCACGCGGCTGTGGACGGCGCACATGAACGACCTGGTCCAGCGCACGGTCGAGATGTTCCCCACCCGCTTCCGTGCCGTCGCGGGCCTGCCCCAGTACCGCGACGAAAGCCCCGCCGCCTGCCTCGACGAGCTGAGCTTCCGCGTCAACGAGCAGGGCTTCATCGGCTGCCTGCTGAACCCCGACCCGACCGAAGGCGACGGCGCGCCACCGCCCGGCCTGGGCGACGAATTCTGGTACCCGCTCTACGAAAAGCTCTGTGAACTCGACATTCCGGCACTGATCCATTCGGCCGGCAGTTGCCAGCCGCGCGAGAGCTACACGCTGAAGTTCATCAACGAAGAGAGCATCGGCATCACCTCGCTCCTGAGCTCGAAGGTGTTCGAGGAGTTCCCGAACCTGAAGCTGATCTTCCCGCACGGCGGCGGCGCGATTCCGTATCACATGGGCCGCTTTCGCGCCTGGTCGGTGCGCGCCGGCGGTGAGTACTTCGACGACCGGCTCAAGCGCCTGCACTTCGACACCACCACCTACGACAAGAATGCGCTCGAACTGCTGTTCAAGACGGTGGGCACCGACCGCGTGCTCTTCGCCACCGAGAAGCCAGGCACCGGCAGCGCGCGCGACCCGGCCAGCGGGCGCGACTTCGACGACCTCAAGCCGGTGATCGAGAGCATCGACTTCCTCTCGGAGGAGGACCGTCGCAACATCTTCGAGTGCAACTGCACGCGCCTGTACTCGCGCTTTCGGAAAGACTGAGCCATGGCAAAGATCGTTCTGGGTCTCGGTGCCTCGCACACGCCGCTGCTGACGCTCGACAGCGAACAGTGGGCACACCGGGCCGCCGTCGACTATGCCAACGCGCGGCTGAACCTGTCCGACGGGCGCTGGGTCGACTACGCCCAGCTCCTGGCCGAGGTCGGGCCCAGGCACGAGGCCGTTGTCACGCCCGGCATCCTGCGCGACAAGGCGCTGGCCTGCGACGCCGCGCTCGACAGGCTCGCCGATGCGCTGGCGCAGGCCGAGCCCGATGTGGTGGTCATCGTCGGCGACGACCAGGCCGAGCTGTTCGGGCCCAGCAACCAGCCGGTGATCGCCCTCTTCCACGGCGAGGACATCGTGACCAGCGACAAGTTCGGCAAGGACGAGTCGCCGGACTGGGTGCGCGACATGGGGCGCGGCTACCTGATGGACGAGATCCACCGGGTGCCGGGCTGTCCGGCGCTGGCGCTCGACCTGATCCAGGGCATGGTGGATCGTGGCATCGACGTCGCCACGGTGGCCCAGGTCGACGACCCCCGGAAGGCCGGCTTCGGGCACGCCTACGGCTTCATCGTCAAGCGCCTGTTCCGCGGCCGCCGCTACCCGGTGGTGCCCGTGCTGCTCAACACCTACTTTCCGCCCAACGTGCCGACGGCCGCGCGCGTCCACGACATGGGCATCGCCCTGGCCGAGGCCGTCGAGGCCAGTGCCAGCACGCTGCGCGTCGCGGTCGTCGCGTCCGGCGGCTTGAGCCATTTCGTGGTGGACGAGGGCCTGGACCGGCGCGTCCTGGACGCGTTCATCGCGCGGGACACCGCAGTGCTTCGCGCAATCCCGCGAGAGGCGCTGCACTCCGGCTCGTCGGAGATCCTGAACTGGGTCATGACGGCCGGCGCGGTCGGCGCAATGCCCGTTCAGTGGCACGAATACCAGCCGCTCTATCGCACGCCGGCCGGCACCGGCGTGGGCGCCGCATTCGCGATCTGGCGCCAGAACGCCTGAACATCGAAAGGAGACTGTCGTGTTGACGGAAGAAAAGAACCGCACCCTCACGCAGGTCGGCCCCGGCACACCCATGGGTGACCTGCTTCGCCGCTACTGGATGCCGATTGCCGGCGTTTCGGAGTTCGACACGCGCCCGATCAAGCCGCTGCGGATCATGGGCGAGGACCTCGTGCTCTACCGCGACCTGAGCGGCAACTTCGGCCTGGTGGATCGCCG
Source organism: Variovorax sp. M-6 (assembly GCF_052114385.1). NCBI lineage: Bacteria > Pseudomonadati > Pseudomonadota > Betaproteobacteria > Burkholderiales > Comamonadaceae > Variovorax > Variovorax sp. M-6. The sequence continues at coordinate 132,214 of NZ_JBFREQ010000010.1, forward strand.
GTGCCCGCACCGGCGCGCCGATCTCGCGCACGGCATGGTCGAGGCCGACGGCCTTCGCTGCAGCTACCACGGCTGGTGCTTCGACAAGAGCGGCCAGTGCGTGGCGCAGCCCTTCGAGGACACCGCGTTCCCCGAGCGCAACGCCAAGGCCAGGATCAAGACCGCGGCCTATCCGGTCGAAGTGAAAGGCGGCATGGTGTGGGCCTACATGGGGCCGCAGCCCGCGCCGCTGCTTCCGGACTGGGAGCCCTTCTCATGGCCGAACGGCTTCGTGCAGGTGGTGCTGTCGGAGGTGCCCTGCAACTGGTTCCAGTGCCAGGAAAACTCGATCGACCCCGTGCACTTCGAGTGGATGCACGAGAACTGGGGCCAGCGCCTGCGCCACGAGCACAAGCCCTACGGCCCGACGCACCTCAAGCTCGACTTCGAGGAGTTCGAGCACGGCTTCGTCTACAAGCGCATCAAGGAGAACACGGACGAGAACGATCCGATGTGGACCGTGGGCCGCGTCTGTCTCTGGCCCAACGGCTTCTACCTCGGGGAGCACTTCGAATGGCGCGTGCCCATCGACGACCACAACACGCTGAGCGTCACCTGGAAATTCACGCGCGTGCCGAAAGAGCGCGAGCCCTATGAACAGGCGTCGATCCCGACCTGGACCGGTCCGGTGAAGGATGCCGAAGGGCGTTGGATCGACACGCACGTGATGAACCAGGACTTCCTGGCCTGGGTCGGACAAGGCGTCATCGCCGATCGCAGCAAGGAGACCCTGGGCTCCAGCGACCGCGGCATCGCGATGATCCGCCGCCGCTTCTTCGAGGAGATCGACCGGATCGCCGCCGGTGGCGAGGCCAAGGGCACGCTGCGCGACCCGCTGCAGAACGTGCGGGTGCCCCTGCCCGTTGCGGACCGCGAAGCGGTCCTGCAGGGCTACAGCACGGCGGAGATTCTCGGCGATCCGCGCAAGCGGCTGCTCTTCACGAGCTACATCTTCCAGGCCGGGCAGCCCGAGAGCGTGCGGCGCGAGTTCTCCCTGGCCATGGGGATCGACGCCGCGGACTTCAACGGCTTGTCCGCATTGCAGGCCACGGCGCGCCAGGCCGGACTTGCGCCTACAGAAACCAACGACAAGGAGACATCGACATGACCCGGACGCAACCCATCCCCGACCGCCGCAGGCGCAGCCTGCTGCCCATCGCCCTCCGATGGACCGCCGCCGCGTGCTGCGCCGCCGTTCTCGGAACGACGTCCGCCATGGCGCAGACGGCGGCCTATCCGAATCGGCCGGTGCGCATCGTGTTGCCGTTTCCTCCGGGAACCGCCAACGACATCACCCTGCGCATGATTGCGGAGCGACTGAGCAAGCGGTGGAACCAGCCGGTGATCATCGACAACAAGCCGGGGGCCAGTTCGATCATCGGGACCGACTTCGTCGCCAAGGCGCCCCCGGACGGCTACACCCTGCTGGCCAACATCACGCTGATCGTGCAGAACCCGGCACTGCGCAAGAAACTGCCTTACGACGCGACCAAGGATCTGGTCCCCGTCACGCAGCTCAATCGGCAGCAGCTCGCGGTCTTCACGCGCAGCGACCTGCCGGTCAAGAGCGTGGCCGAGCTGCTGAGCTATGCGAAGGCGAATCCCGACAAGGTCAACTTCGCGACCTGGGGACTGGGGTCGACCGCGCACCTGATGCTCGAGAAGATCAGGGTCGACAAGGGCGCGCAAATGACGCACGTGCCCTACAAGGGCGGCGCCGAGATCAACAAGGCCGTCATCTCCGGCGAGGCCGACGTGGGTGTCGCGGACCTGCTGAGTCCGGACGCGCACTTCAAGTCCGGTCGATTGCGCGTCATCGGCGTCACGGGCCCGTCGCGCATCCCGACGATGCCCGAGGTACAGACCCTGGCCGAGGCCGGCGTGCAGGGATTCGAGGGCTACAACTGGCTGGGACTGTTCGCGCCGGCCCAGACGCCGCCGCAGATCGTCCGCAAGATTTCCGACGACATCAACGAGATCCAGGCCGACCCTGCGCTGGCCAGGCGCTTCACCGACGAGATGTTCGTCTCGCCCTCCGCCACGACGCCCGAAGAGTTCGCGAAGATCTTCAACCGGGACCTGGGCACCTGGACCTCCGTCATCCAGCGGGTCGGCGTTTCGCTCGAGTAGCCGGCCGACCGGTCGGGCCTGCGCACCTGCGCGGGCTCGGCGCGATCAGAACCCCTTCATCGAAGGCCGACCCGCGTAGCGCTTGCGGACGTTCTGGCAGACGTTCTGCCGCATGGCGGCGGGCGCCATGGCAGTTCCAGCCGTCGCTTCGGCAAGGGAGATCCTCGCCTCGGCATTGATCGGCGCCAATTCGGTCACGCGAATGAACGCGCTCGCGGCGGCCACCGTATTTCCTCCCGCCAGTTCGGCCAGGCCCAGCAGCAGGTGCCCTTGGTAGCGCTGGTTCGCGGGGTTGGCCAGCCCGGCGGAGGCGTTGACGAGGCCCGGGACAGGCGACACATCCTCTCGCGATCGAAGAATCAGGCTTCGGGCTGCGGCTTTGGCCGATGGCAGCTTCCCCTTGGCGATGTCCATCCGGATTGCGAGCAATTCCCGCTGCGCCGGCAGATAGAGGTCCTTGGCCTCCAGCCTTTCCAAGGTCGCCGCATCGCAGTGTTCCGACGCGATCCAGGACACCAGTTCGTCAGAGTCGCCGTAGTCGCCGTCCGATGTCCTGATCTTTTCGAGAAACTGGAGCGCTTCCTGCGCATGGCCCTGTTGGGCTCGCAGCATGGCGTACTGCAACCGAACCACCTGGGCATCCATCTCGCGGCTGCCGCGCGTGACCGGCGCCAATGCGTTGATCTCCTTGCGAACCAGGGCGCGGTGTGCGGATTCGAGCCAGTGCGCGGACTGTGCGGCATCGCCCGTGCGGTAGTAGGCGAGACCCAGGCACCGCGCGACCATTGGATCGCGCGCATCCAGCGCGGCCGCGCCCTGGCAGATCTTCAGGGCCTGCTGCGGCAGTGCGTCCAACGCAAGAAGCGCTTCGGCCTCCCCCTTGAGCAACTCCTTGCGAGTCGCCTGATCCACGAAGCACCGCAGATCCGGACGCAGCCCGCAATCGGTGGGGAATGGCCGTGCCAGTTCGACTTCGGCGGCGGCAGCAATGCCTTCCGCGTCGCCCTTGCCATAGGCGGAGAAGAAGCGCATGTAGCTCTCGAATGCCTTCGAGCGGTCGTTCTTCGCAAGCTCTGAAAGCATGGCCTGAAGTTCGACCAGGTTCATGCGTTTTCCCGAGGCCTTGATCTCGACCGCACGTCGGACCGTCGGGGCCAGCGCCAGGACCAGGTCATCGAGTGCGGTGTTCGCCCGAAATCCTCCCTGTCGCTCCAATGCCGTGCGGGCCCGGACCTCGCTTCGCCGCTCGACCTCCCGCAGTGTCTGTGTGTCGCCATACGCCGCTGCGCACACGACAAGTCCGGCGGGAACCAGGAACTCGTTGAGCTCGCGATCCGTCGCGGATCTCGCGATGGCCCGCTGCCGGTGGGGAAAGTCGGCGCAGTAGCCGTTCGAGATCTCGGGGCGGGCGGCCAGGTCGAAGAACTTCCAGGGCCCTTCGCTCCAAAGTACGGACGCTTTCGCTTGCACGCGCTCGAAAGCGGCCCGTGACGAAACCGATTCCTCGTCGCCTGGAGGATGAAACGCAAAGTGGGAGGCAAGTTGAAACAGGATGAGGCTTGTCTGCACCGGCGAGGCGTCCTGGAGGTGCGCCTCGATGGACTCCAGCGTCGCGGCCCGGATGCAATTGCACTCGTCCAGGTCCCTGTTGATGAGATAGGAAGCGGCGCCGGAAGGCCTTGTCGCCTGCAGGACCTCGATGGCGATGCGCTCCATCGTGCCGCCCTGGGGTTCGATCAGGTCGGACACCGGACCCACGATGCGATGGATCACGGCCCCCTTGTCGGAGCGATCGATCGTGTACTGGATATCGACCATCCCTGCGCCGACCGTCGCGATGCGGACCGCGAGCAGCGATTGACGCCTGGCCCACGGAAGCCAGGCCGCGGCGGTGCGCGAGAGCAGTCGTACGGGCAACGACTCCCCCGCGACCTTGATGGACAGCCGCTTGTCCTGCAATTCCACCAAAGAGCGATCGTAGGACTGTGGTGCGAAGGCGCGCGGCACCGCCGAAGCGATGCCATTGCGGGGAGACGACGGCAGAGAGAGCGAGGTCGCTTCGGAATCGAATGTGTGCTCGATGGCCTGCTGGATCACAACCTCCAGGCGTTCGGGCGTCAAGCCCTGCTTGACGAGTTCGTCCGGGACCTGTACGTCGGAAATGAAGATGCGCTCGTCAAGGCTCGCCCAGACGGTGAGGACGGCCAGGGACACGACAATCACGACGACCGGCGTGATCGTCACGAAGTCGATGACGGTCCGGATGGCCCCTTTCTCGCGGGCGGGCCTTGTATCGGAGGGCGCGTCCGGTCCGCGCTTCTTGCGCTTGATCCAATGCACTGGGACCTCTCTGTCGGGCAAGACGTCGTGTGCGCGCACCGGCGCAGTCGCAACGGATCACATTGTTGCGTACCGGCCTCGATGTTGACAAGCGGCGCGCGGGCGCGGCCCGACGGTGATCACGGCCGGCTGTAGATCGTCTTTCCTTCCTTGACGGTGCTCAGCACCTTCAGGTCCCCCAGCGATTCGCGCGGCACCGTCATCGGATTGCGCGACAGCACCACGAAGTCCGCCAGCTTGCCCGGCGTGATGCTGCCTTTCGACTTTTCTTCGAAGTACTGGTACGCCGGCCAGAGGGTCATGGCCTTGAGCGCCGTCAGCGGATCGACGCGCTGGTCGGGGCCGAGCACGTAGCCCGTGCGGGTGGTGCGATTGACGGTGGCCGCCAGCACGCGGATCGAATCGGGGTTGGCCACCGGCGCATCGTGGTGCGTGGTGAAGATCATGCCGGCGTCGCGCACCCACATCGTGGGCGAGATGTTCGGCGCGCGGTCCGGGCCCAGCACCGAGCTGCGATACCAGTCGCCCCAGTAGTAGGTATGCATCGGGAACAGCGAAGGGATGATCTTCAGCGCCTTCAGCTCGGGGATCTGATCCTTGCGCAGCGTCTGGCCGTGGATCAGGACCATCCGCACAGCGATGCCCGGCTCGGCCTGCTCGGCCGTGCGCGCGGACGCGATCAGTTGGTCGATGGCGCGGTCGCCGTTGGCATGCGTCAGCAGCTGCCAGCGATGGGCCAGCGACTTCCTGACCACGCTGACGACCTCCTCGTCCTTCACGACGCCATAGCCCGCATAGCTCGCATCCTTGCCGGGAGGCGGCTTGAAGTACGGCTGCGACAGCCAGGCGGTCTTGCCCTGCGGCGAGCCGTCGAGCGTGAGCTTGACGCCGCCGATGCGGAAATGGCCGGTGTAGACCGGCACCTGCGGGGTCGGCCTGAACCACGGCGCGCGCAGGGCGGCCTCGGTGCCCGGGACCAGGATGTCGGGGTAGGCGACGATGTCGGCGACCAGCTTGCCCTGCCTCGCCGCCGCCTGCGCGATCTTGATCTGCCCCGCGTCCGAGCGTCCGTCCTGGATGGTCGTGTAGCCGAAGCTCGTGTAGAGCTTCTGGCCTTCGACCAGCATCATGATGGCTTCCGCCTCCGACAGCTTCGGCATGAGCTTCACCAGGGCCTCGAAGAAGGCGTTCTCTTCGAGCACGCCGTCGGGTTCCTGGCTGCCGGCCTTGCGGCGGATGACGCCGCCGTCCGGGTTCTTCGACTCCGCGCTCACGCCCACGAGCTCCAGCGCCTTGCTGTTGAAGGCGCCGAAATGGCTGGACTGGTGAACGGCGATCACCGGAATGTCGGATGCGACCTTGTCGAGATCGTCGCGGGTCGGATGGCGCTGCTCCTTCAATTGCGAATCGTCGTAGCCGAAGCCGAACAACAGCCCGAACTTGCTGGCGAACAGGGACTGCCGGCGGAAATCGGCCAGGGTCGTCTGCAGCGACTCGATCGAATCGCCGGCGCCATCCGGCGGCGGCAGCAGGTTGGCGCTGAGCGCCTGGAAGCCGACCATGGACACATGCCCATGCGGATCGACGAAGCCGGGCAGCAGGGTCGCGCCCTTCAAGTCCACCATGCGCGTGCCGGCGCCCTTGCGCCGCATGACCTCGTCGCGCGCGCCCACCTGCACGATCCTTCCATCCTTGACGGCGACCGCTTCGGCGCCGGGGCGCGCGTCATCGATGGTCACGACGGGGCCATTGAACCAGATGGCGTCGGCAGCGGCCGGTTTGGCGGGAGACTGCGCGCTTGCCGCGGCGGCGCCGGACGCCAGGAACACGACAATGAGGCTCTTCATCATGGAGTTCCTGCGGGCGACGAAGCGGACAAGGCTGCATTCTGCCTTGGCGCCTGGCTCGCGATGAGTTGACAGCGCCGGCCAGCCCGGCAACAGTCGCAGCACCCGTCGCACGCAGGCCCGCACCTGTTCGTCCCCCCTCCAAGAAGCACTCGGATCCGCATCATGGCCGACACAAAGTTCGATTCCGATTCGCTGCCCAACGAGGTGGTCTCGACAGCCGCATCGGAGCTGTCGAACCTGAGCCCCACGCAGTTCGAGAACGCCCTGACCCAGGCGCTGCCCCTGCCCGACATCATGTTCGGCGGGGCCGTGCTGGTCTTCGTGATCATGTTCCACGCCTTCTGGATCCGCATCATCACGGGTTCCTTTCTCAAGCGCTCGACCGCCCTGCGCTCGCACGGCTCGCTGTGGCGCGCCGACCTGCTGTTCACGCTGACGGTGATGATGCTGCTCGCGCTGCACCTGGCCGAGGTGGTCGTCTGGTCGGCCGCCCTGATCTTCGGCGACATCATCGGCGAGTGGTCGACGGCGGCCTACTTCGCGGCGAACTGCTATACCGCGCTAGGCGAGCCGTTCTCCCTGCCGCGCGCCTGGCGCATGGTGCCCCCGATCATCGGGATGTCGGGCATCTTCACCTTTGCATGGACCGCCAGCGTGCTGGTGAATTTCGTGGCGCGCTACAACGACCTTCGCGCGCATGTTCTGGCCGGCCCCCCGCGGAGCCAGGACGAGCACACGGTGCGCCCGTAGCCGTCCGGGCGCCATCCTCGCGGAAGAGCCGCCGCGAAGATCTGCTACCCTTTGGTCGTCGATCGGTTCCACGCCTCGTGTAGCCCCAGGGCATGAATCTCGCTTCCGCATCACTTCTCACCCTTTCCCTGGCTCTTGCCGCGTGTAGCGGAGATGAAAGTAGACAAGACGAACTCGGCCCCCTGGCCGGCGGCGCCCAGCCTTCGCTGACGGGCGCTCCTGCGCCGTCCGGCGCGGCGCCGGACTGCTCCGTGGTGCTGTACGGCGATTCGATCCTCAACGGGGCGTACGCCGACCACGGTCGGTTCAGGCGCCATGCACGGAATCCCGCGGCCGAACTCAAGGCGCGGCGGCCGGCCTGGCGCATCGATGACCGCACGACGCCAGGGCAATCGCTGGCGACGCTGGCCAAGACATTCAGGACCGACGCGCGCGCCGCCCGCGTGGTCGTGATCGGCAGCGGCATCGCCGAGGGCTGGGCCGGAGAGACGGTGATGCGCAACCTGCCCTGGATGGTCCAGACGGTGCGCTACGAAGGCCGCATTCCGGTGCTGACCGGCTATTCGCGCCAGCTGCCCAACGCCTTCATGACGCCCGACAAGATGGCCGGACGCGACCGCGTGGATGACGAGGTGGACGATCTGGCGGATGACCTGAATGTCGCGTTTGCCGACATTGGTGCGGCCGCGCCGGTCGCGCTGTACGACGACGTGCATCCGACGGCGGAATACAGCCTGCGGCTCAGCGACAAGCTGATCGCGACGCTGGATCAGGTGGCGCCGGAGTGCAGTCACTGAGAGATCGCGCAGCGGCGGCGAGCGCGCGCGCAACAGGATTCCTCAGAGCCGCGTCAGGACCAGCGCCAGTTCGACAGAAGGCGGTGTCGGGTCCCGGCATTTCAGCGAGCCTCAGGCGGGTGCCGCCTCCATGGCCTCGATCTCGGCCACGATCCGGCTGGCCGCGATCTGCTCGCCGTTCGAGACGTGCAGCGCGATCAGCCTGCCGGCCACCGGCGCCGTGTGCACGTGCTCCATCTTCATCGCCTCCAGCGTGACGATCGGCTGGCCGGCCCGCACCATGTCGCCGACCGTCGCCAGCACCGCGACCACGCGGCCGTTCATCGAGGCGCGCAGCTTGCCGTCGCCGCCGGCTTCGCCCTGCCGCGCCGAGGCGGCGCGGGTCTTGTCCTCCACCTTCAGCGCCAACCCGCGGTACTGCAGCAGCAGGGTTGAACCGTCGCGGAACCAGGCGGCTTGCTCCTGCAGGCCGTCGCAGATGAAGCGGGCCGTGTCGACGCCGATCGCGACCAGGTCGATCACGAAGCCGTGCTCGCCGAGCACAACCTCGAAGCGGTGCTGCCGCGGCAAGGTCACGCTGGCGTTCAGCGCCTGGCCCGAAATCTCGAAGCGCAGCGATATCGGCAGGTTGTGCGAGAGCCGCCGACCCGCCGCGCGCTGCCGGCGCTCGCCCGTGGTCTCGCAGAGCAGCACGGCGGCGAGCGCCGCGGCACGAGAACGAACCGCCTCGTCGGGCGCCAGCAGCGCCGCCTGGTGCTGGCCGATGAAGGCGGTGGTGGCGCCTCCCGCCGCGAACACCGGATGCGCGAGGCAGCTGCGCAGGAAGGCCTGGTTGGTGGTGACGCCAAGCGCCACCGCGTCCTCCAGCCCGGCCGCCAGCTTGCGCCGCGCCTCGTCGCGCGTGCGGCCGTGGCTGATGATCTTGGCGATCATCGAGTCGTAGTACGGCGGGATCTCTGCGCCCGAACGCAGCGCCTCCTCCACGCGAAGCTGGGCCGGCGTCTTCCACAGGGCCACCGTGCCGCTCTGCGGCATGAAGCCCTGGCCAGCATCCTCGGCGCACAGCCGCACCTCGATCGCGTGCCCCTGGAAGCGAACCTGCTCCTGCGTCGACGGCAGGGCCTCGCCCGCGGCCACGCGCAGCTGCCATTCGACCAGGTCGAGCCCGGTGATGGCCTCGGTCACCGGATGCTCCACCTGCAGGCGGGTGTTCATCTCCATGAAGTAGAAGTCCCCCTCGCGGTCGAGCAGGAACTCCAGGGTGCCCGCGCCTTCGTAGCGGATGGCTTTCACCGCCGCCACCGCGGCCGCGCCCATGCGTTCGCGCAGCGCGTCGTCGACCGCGGGCGACGGCGCCTCCTCGATCAGCTTCTGGTGTCGGCGCTGCACCGAGCAGTCGCGCTCGCCCAGGTGGATCGCATTGCCGTGGCGGTCGGCGAAGACCTGGATCTCGATGTGGCGCGGCGCGGCGATGGCGCGCTCGAGGATCACCTCCGGATCGCCGAAGGCGCTCTGCGCCTCGGAGCGCGCGCTGCGCAGCAGCTCGGGAAATTCTTCGGCCGAAGGCACCAGCCGCATGCCGCGGCCGCCGCCGCCGGCGGTGGCCTTGATCATCACGGGAAATCCGATGCGGGCCGCCTCTTCGGCCAGCCGGGTCTCGCTCTGGTCCTGGCCCTGGTAGCCCGGGATGCAGGGCACGCCGGCGGCCTGCATCAGCGCCTTGGCGCCGGCCTTGTGGCCCATCGCGGCGATGGCCTCGGCCGAGGGGCCGATGAAGACCAGACCGGCATCCTTGCAGGCCTGCGCGAAGGCCTCGTTCTCGGCCAGGAAGCCGTAGCCCGGATGCACCGCATCGGCGCCGCTGAGCCTGGCGGCTTCGATGATGGCCGGGATGCACAGGTAGGACTGCGAGGGCAGCGGCTCGCCGATGCAGACGGCCTGGTCGGCCTCCTGCACATGGCGGGCGCCCGCGTCGGCAGTGGAGTACACGGCCACCGTGCGGTAGCCCATGGCGCGCGCGCTGCGGATCACGCGCAGCGCGATCTCGCCGCGGTTGGCGACGAGGATCTTGTGAAACGGCGTGTGGGTGGAGGTCGGTGCGTTCATGGCAAGGGCATCCTCAAGGCCGAGCGACCGAGAACTGCATCTTCTGCGGCTGGCGCAGCTCGGCGTCGCGGCAGATCGACAGCACCTTGGAGAGCACGGCGCGGGTATCGCGCGGGTCGATCACGCCGTCGTCGAGCAGGCGGGCGCTGGTGGTGAAGACGCTCATCTGGCTGTCGAAGCGCTCGATGATGCGGCGCTCGAGATCGTCGAGCCTGGCCTGGTCGACCTCGCCCTTTCGTTTCATCGCCGCCTCGGTCACGATGACCATGGTCTTGGCGGCCTGCTCGCCGCCCATCACCGCGGTCTTGGCGTTGGGCCACGAGAAGCAGAAGCGCGGATGGAAGCCACGGCCGCACATGCCGTAGTTGCCGGCGCCGAATGAGGCACCGCAGTAGATCGTGATCTGCGGCACGGTGGCGTTGGTCACGGCCTGGATCATCTTGGAGCCATGCTTGATCATGCCGGCCTCCTCGTGGTCGCGCCCGACCATGAAGCCGGTGGTGTTGTTGAGGTAGAGGATCGGCGTCTTCGACTGGCAGCAGGCCTGGATGAAATGGGTCGCCTTGGTGGCGCCGGCCGTGTCGATCGGGCCGTTGTTGGTCACGATGCCCAGCGGCAGCCCCTCGATCTTGATATGGCCGACCACGGTGGCGCCGCCGTAGTTCTCGCCGAACTCCAGGAACTCGGAGTCGTCGGCGATGCGGGCGATCACCTGCTTCATGTCGACCGGGCGCTTGGGGTCCATCGGCATGATGCCCAGCAGTTCTTCGGCGTCGTGGCGCGGCAGCTTGAAGCGGCGCGGCGGCTCCGTGGGGAGGTCACGGTTCCAGTCGATGTGGGCCATGATCTCGCGCGCGATGCGGATCGCGTCGCGATCGTCCTCGGCCAGGTAGTCGCCCAGGCCCGAGATCGAGGTGTGCATGACCGCGCCGCCCAGCTCTTCCTCGGTGGCGATCTCGCCGGTCGCGGCCTTGAGCAGCGGCGGGCCGGCGAGAAAGGCCCGCGAGCGGCCGCGCACCATCACGATGTAGTCCGACAGGCCGGTCTGGTAGGCGCCGCCCGCGGTCGACGAGCCGTGCGTGACCGTCAGCACCGGCAGCCCGGCCGCGGAGATGCGCGCGAGGTTGCGAAACAGGCTGCCGCCGGTCACGAATTCCTCGACCTTGTAGGTCATGAGGTTGGCGCCCGCGCTCTCCACCAGCTGGATGTAGGGCAGCTTGTTCTCGAGTGCCAGCTCCTGCAGGCGCAGTTGCTTGGGGATGCCCATCGGCTGCAGCGCCCCGGCGTCGATGCCCGAATCCGAGGCGTTGACCATCACGCGCACGCCCGAGACCCAGCCGATGCCGCCGATCACCCCGCCGCCCGGCACGCTTTTCTCGAGGTCGGGGTTGTCGAGCCCGAGGCCGGCCAGCGAGGAAATCTCCAGAAACGGCGTGCCCGGATCGAGCAGCAGCGACAGGCGCTCGCGCGGCAGCAGTTGGCCGCGCTTCTCGAAGCGCTCGCGCGATTTTCCCGAGGTGGCGGCGCTGCGCCGCTCGTAGCCATGCACGCGCTCGATCAGCGCGAGCATGCCGTCGCGGTTGGCCTGGAAGGTTTCGCTGCCGGGGAAAATGGTGGATTCGATGGTGGCCATGTGCGCTGTGCCCGCTTCGCTGGAACGGGGTTGTGGGAGTGTGTGTCCAGGGAAGCTTAGGCATGGACGGCGCTGCGGTCTTGCGCAAACTCGCTGCGCGGGCCATTCGTCGCGACACGACACCCTGTCCGCGAGCTTCCGCAACAACTGCGTGTTTTTTTGTGAAGTTGAATTCGATCGCCGCGCCCAATAACTCTGCTGCGATGAGTCTGATTCCGGTGCGGGCAGCACGCGCGCTGGAGCGCCAGCTATCCTGAGCCCATCGTGGACGTACATGACGGCTTCATCCAGGCGGTGGGCAATACACCGCTGATCAGGCTGCGCAAGGCCTCCGAGCTGACCGGCTGCGCGATCCTCGGCAAGGCCGAGTTCATGAACCCGGGTGGGTCGGTCAAGGATCGCGCGGCGCTCTATATCGTGCTCGACGCTGAAGCGCGCGGCGAGTTGCGGCCGGGAGGCGTGATCGTCGAGGGCACGGCGGGCAACACCGGCATAGGCCTTGCGCTCGTGGGCAACGCCCGCGGCTATCGCACGGTGGTCGTCATCCCGCAGACACAGAGCCAGGAGAAAAAGGATGCCCTGCGTCTGTACGGTGCCGAGCTGCGCGAGGTGCCCGCGGCTCCGTACAGCGACCCGAACAACTACGTACACGTGGCCGAGCGCCTCGCGGCGGAACTCGCGCGCAGCGAACCCAACGGTGTCCTGTATGCGAACCAATGGGACAACCTGTCCAACCGGGATGGCCACGTTCGCTCGACCGGCCCCGAGATCTGGCGGCAGACGGACGGCCGGATCGACGGCTTTGTTTGCGCGATCGGCACAGGCGGCACGCTGGCAGGCGTCGGGTTGTACCTGAAGGAACACAAGCCTGGCGTCGTCATCGCCGCCGCAGATCCGATGGGCGCGGCGATGTACCACTACGTCAAGCACGGAGAGTTGCGCAGCGAAGGCAGTTCGATCACCGAAGGCATCGGCCAGAGCCGCATCACGCGCAATCTGGAGGGTGCTTCGATCGACGACGCTTTCCAGATTGCGGACGAAGAGGCGCTGCCGGTGCTGTTCGACCTGCTGCGAAACGAGGGCCTGTGTCTGGGCGGCTCCAGCGGCATCAACGTGGCAGGAGCGATCCGCCTGGCGCGTGACCTTGGACCAGGCCACACCATCGTGACGATCCTCGCCGACGCTGGCACGCGCTATCAGTCGAAGCTATACAACCCGGCCTTCCTGCGCGAAAGGAATCTTCCGGTTCCGGCGTGGCTCGAGTGAGGTGCGCAAGAAATGACCGGGCCGAATGCGTCTGTCGGCTGTTGGCCGAATTCTGAATTCGACTCCCACGAGCTGCGCCGGTCTTCGGTCAGAGCATCTTTCGATAGACAACGAAACCCGATTTTTCGGCAACCTTGTCGTAGAGCCTCATTGCCGTGGCATTGGTCTCTTGGGTCTGCCAATACACCCTTGGGGAACCGCCCGCCGTCGCCCGTCGATAGACTTCCTCGATGAGAGCGCGTGCGACGCCCCTCCCTCTGGCAGCTTCGACTGTGTACAGGTCCTGCAGATAGCAGCTCGGTCCGAGCTGCGTGGTGCTTCGATGGAAAAGGAAGTGGGCCAAGCCGAGAAGGCCCGACGAGCCTTCGGCCACCAGCGCATGCATGGGTTCGTCCGCGTCGTGGAAGCGCGACCATGTCGTCCGCGTGATGTCGGCCGGCAACGCCGTCGTTCCGCTGCGGCCGTAGAACGAGTTGTAGCCGTCCCACAGAGGGAGCCACGCAACGATGTCGCCTTCTACGGCCGGGCGAATGAGAAATGGTTCGGGCACAGGGAGACGTGAATCTGGGTTTTGGGAAGGCGAAGGCGGATCCGGTTCCGGCCTGCCGCATTCTGCCTTCGGGCGAGCGATTCCGCGCAGGGCCAGGACCCGCCAGTGCTAGACAGGTGCGCGGTCAGGCAGGACGGAGGCCAGGCCCAGGGCCTGAAGGATGAGTCCTTGGTAGGCCGGCCAATCCTGCTTCGAGTTCTCGATTGCCAGCTTGTCGAGAGGGAGGCGTTCGAACAGTTCATCCGTGAGGCGCCTGTAGTCCCGGTACAGGGCAATCAGGCCTTCAAGACCCATCAACTCTCGCTGCGTACTGTAGGGAGCAGCGAGCTTCCACTCGACCTGGTACGCCACCCAGTCGGCGCCGCGCTCCTCGCAGACCGTTCGGAGGGCCTGCTCGACGTCTTCCTGACGAAAGTACACGACGAGAGGTTTCAGTGGCGCGATGGTCTTCGCTACCGCGCGCACATGGCCGGAGAGGGTTGCCGAGTCGGCTTCCATCAGGAACAGATTCGTGAGGTCGCCGTGGAACAGTTGACCATCCATGATCCGGATGGTGCCGTCCGCCAGCGACGCTTCGACCAACGAGGCCCATCGAGCGGCACTTCGTGCGGCAAGCTGCGCTGGTGTGGTGTCGAGCCATGGCTGAAACCAGTGTTCGAACTCGTCGGTCGCTCGAACCGGATGGGGGTCCGTTCTCTCGTGGACGGGCAGCGCCGGCCGGTTGGCGTCCTGCAGGCTCTTCGCAATGAAGCGCATCGTGGTCGACTTGCCTGAACCCATGATGCCCTCCACGATGACCAAGCGAAGCTCGGAGAGAACGTCGGGTGCTGCAGGCGTCAACGGTGCGGCCATGCGTTGTTCAAGTCGTCGACGACGCTACCGGGCTTCGACGTTGGCGGCGGCGTCAGCTGTTCAATGACTCGAATGCGGCGAACCACCAGCTCGTCAATCTCCAGTCGGCGAATTCGAGCCCGGCCCACAAAGAGCCGACCGACGGACAGGGCCCCGATGGCCAGGGCACCGAGGGCCGCGGCGCCAATCAGCATGGAGCCCAACGCGGCCGTACCGACGGCGCGCGCGCCCGTTGCGGCCGCCGGCAAGGCACGTGCGGACTTTGATGGCATCAAGTTCATTGAAACTCCTGGTGGAACCGTGAGCCTTTGGGGGCGGCAATCGGGTGTGCGCTCCTGGCGCATCCTGCCACATCCGGGTCGGCGCCGGCAGGCCCGAAACCGACCGCGCTCTTGCCTTCAAAGACGGAGCTGCCGCGCCGCCAGGTCCTTCATGACCTCCTCGGAGCCGCCGCCGATCATCATGACCTTGACCTCGCGGTAGATGCGCTCGCTCTGCGTGCCGCGCATGTAGCCCATCCCGCCGAGCAGCTGCACCGCCTGGTCGGCGCAGAACTGCATCGCCTGCGTGGCCTGCACCTTGGCCAGGCAGATGCGCGCGACCAGCCGCGCCGGGTCGGCCAGCTGGTGCTCGACGCGGTAGGCCAGGTCGTAGACCAGCGTGCGGGCGGCGTCGATGCGCAGCGTCATGTCCATCAGCTTGTGGCGCACCACCTGGCGCTCCGACAGCGGCATGCCGAAGGAATTGCGCTGGCGCGTCCAGTCGACCGCCTCCTTCAGACACACCTCGGCGAAACCGCAGGCCGATGCCGACATGAACAGCCGCTCGGTGTTGAAGTTGTTCATGAAGGTCTTGAAGCCCTTGTTCTCGACCCCGACGAGGTTGGCGACCGGGACCCGGCAGTTCTCGAAGCGCAGGTGCGCGGTGTCGGAGCTCCACCAGCCCATCTTCTTGAGCGCGGTGCGCTCGAGGCCCGGCGTGTCGCCCTCGATCAGCAGCACCGAGATGCCGCCCGCGCCCTGGATGGCCGGGTCGGTACGCACCGCGGTGGTGATGAAGTCGGCCCGCATGCCCGAGGTGATGAAGGTCTTCTCGCCGTTCACCACATAGTGGTCGCCGTCGCGCACGGCGGTGGTCTTGAGGGCCGCGACGTCGGAGCCGCCCGAGGGCTCGGTCACAGCGAGCGCCGCGATCTTCCGGCCGGCCAGCACCGGCGGGATCACGCGCTGCTTGAGCGCCTCGCTGCCCGCATGAAGGATCGGCGGCAGCGCGATGCTGTGCGAATTCAGCGAGGCCAGGAGACCGCCCCCGCCGCAGCGCGCGAACTCCTCGGCCACGACGAGCTGGAAGAACACGTCGGCCGGCGTTCCGCCATAGGCCTCCGGATAGCCCAGGCCCTGGACGCCGAGCGCCGCCGCTCGCGCATAGAGCTCGCGCGGGAACGTCTCGGCCTCGTCCCATTCGGCGACGAAAGGCGTGATCTCGCGCGCGATGAACTCGCGCAGGCTGGCACGGAACTGCTCGTGCTCGGGCGTGAAATAGAAGGGCAGCGGCGGCGCCTCGAGGAATTCCATGGGTGTCTCCTGACTGGCCCGAGGCTAGCGGCGCAGAATGCCCAGGTCTTGCGCGGACTGGCTGCGAGTGGGCGCCCTGCCCCAGGCGGATCCAGCGGGGCGCAGTGGTCATCGAGCGAACGCGAACACGTCGCCTTCGCCGTTCTTTGGAACAATCCGTGAGCGACGCAGCAAACCACTTCAGTCCGCCCGATCCCAGTCAGTTCACTACTCCCGCAGATCTCCCAGCATGACCACGTCCATTTCCGATCTCGAATCCGCCAGCGCCAGCCAACTCGTTCAGGCGCTGTCCGCGCGCGAGATCGGGGCCCTCGAGTTGTGCGACGCGACCATCGCCCGCATCGAACAGCGCGACGTCGGCATCAATGCCGTCGTGGTCCGCGAATTCGAGCGCGCGCGAGAACAGGCGCGCGCGGCCGACATGGCGTTGGACCGTGGGGAGCGTCGGCCATTGCTCGGCCTTCCCATGACGGTCAAGGAATCGTTCAACGTCGCGGGCCTGCCCACGACTTGGGGTTTCGAGTTTGCGCGCCAGCTGCCGGTCGTGGAGGACGCCGTGGCTGTCGCTCGCCTGAAGGCCGCTGGCGCCGTGATCCTCGGCAAGACCAACGTCGCCCTTGCGCTTGGGGACTATGAGAGCAACAACCCGGTCTATGGACGCACCCTGAATCCATCGGATCCGACGCGTTCGCCGGGCGGGTCATCCGGCGGAGCGGCAGCAGCCGTGGCATCCGGCATGGTGCCGCTGGAACTTGGTTCGGACATAGGAGGCTCGATTCGCGTGCCTGCACATTTTTGYGGCGTCTATGGCCACAAGCCTACGCACGGGCTTTTGCCCACGCGGGGGCATCAGTTTCCCGGCTATGAGGCCGCACCCGACGTGCTGTCCGTCATCGGCCCGCTGGCACGCAGCGCCGATGATCTCGAACTTGCCCTGGACGTCCTGGCAGGCCCGGACGCCGACGAGGCGTTGGCCTATCGCCTGTCATTGCCACCCGCCCGCTCGCAGATCCGCGATCTCCGCGTGCTGGCACTGTCCGAGCATCCGTCGGTTCGCACCAGTGCCGAAGTCCAACGTGCGATCGAGAAAGTCGCCGTTCGACTTGCGAAGGCTGGTGCGCAGGTGGACCGTGCCAGCACGCTGCTTCCTGATCTTGGGGAACTCCAGGGGGACTACGTCAAGCTCCTGCTGACCACGGTGACCCGTGGCGCGCCCGATGCGCCGCCGCCAATTTCAGCCCACGAGTGGCTGCTTCTGCTGGACAGGCGCCTGCAATTTCGCAAGCAGTGGGCCCGCCTCTTTGCGGCGTTTGACGTCGTGATTGCCCCATCGTTCGGAACGGTGGCCTTCGAGCATATGGTCGCCCCTGATTGGGAGCGATCGACGTTGAGCATTGATGGGCAGCCTTCCCTCTATCGCGACCAGCTCGCCTGGTCGGGGCTCGCGACCGTCGCGGGGCTTCCGGCAACGGCAGTGCCCACAGGACAAACATCGGCCGGCTTGCCGCTGGGTGTGCAGATCATCGGCCCGCTGCTGGAGGATCGCACAACGATCGCGGTTGCAAGGTGGCTGCAGGCGCACCTGGACCAGGCGTAGGGCAGCAGTCAACCTGCATGGCCGCTTCGGAGCAAGGCAGAATCGACCGGACTCCCCCAACGACGCGACCCGCCGCCCCATGCGGCCCTTCCGAAATGAGCTTTCAATCACGCGCTGTCCGAACGTTCGGCACGCTCACGCTGCTGTTGTGCTGCGGCCTGCCCGGCATCACGGCGGGCCTGGCCCACGCCGACCCTGGCCGAGGTCCGAGCTGGGGAGCGATCGCATCCATGGACGGGTGGTACGGCTACTCGTTCAACCACCCTTCCCGCGGCGCCGCGGAACTCGCGGCACGCGCCCAATGCGATCGCGCGGCGGGGCGCCCGGGCACCTGTGTCGTCCGCGGAACCTTCGATCGCTCCTGCGGCGCGCTCGCGACGGGCAACTATGGGGAATGGGGAACGGCCAGCGCCGCTTCAGCGGGCGCTGCGGCCAAGGCGGCTGCCGGGCAGTGCGACAGTCATCTGCCGACGCAGCCTTGCAAGGTGGTCGTCAGCGTGTGCTCGCCGCCTTGAACGCCGCCGGGCCAGTCTGGCCTCAGGACGCAGCGGCGGCTGGCTGCCGCCGCTTGGGCAGAATGCGGACGTAACCGTCACCCACGCAGCCCGAGGAGTGAATGCATGTCGACTGCACTGCGCAACATGGTCGTGGCCGCGATGGGCGCCATCGCGATGGGCAGCGCCCTGGCCCAGGTCGAACGGCGTCCGGTGGAGCCGGCAAGCGCGGCGGCGCCGGTTTACACGCGTGCGCGCGTCGCGTCATTCCACGAGGAGCACGGGGGCAAGTTCTATGTCCGGTTGAAGCTGCTGCCCAGGGCCAAGATTCCGTTTACGACGCAGACCTTCAGGGTGGCCGACCGCGCGTTGCTGACTGGCATTCAGGAGGGGTCCTGGGTCAAGTTCACATCGAGCCATATCGACGGCGAGAACACGGTGACATCCATTCAGGCCGTTGCGGAGTGCCCGCGCTTTCAGCAGTGCGACTGAATCGGACCCCTTGCGTGCCTTGCACTCACGGCGAGGCGGCCCCTCGAGGGTTGACGGAACGCAAGTCGGCGTCGAAGGCCTCGGCGTTCCTGCTCTTTCGCATGGCGATGGCATGGAATGGGCATGTCACGGCGCAATCGCTGCAGCCCGTGCATCGATCCGCGTCGCGCAGCGTCGAAGTCTTTCTCCACTGCTCGACTTCAAGGCTGAGCAGGTGGAGCCCGCACGCGGCGACGCACCAGCCGCAACCCGTGCAACGCCCGGAGTCGACGGCGGGCAGCCAGCCCGGTCGGGTCGGCCGGGCAGGCTGATGAGGGCGTCCGGGGATGGCCATGCTGTCGCTGGAACTTGTGATTCGCTCAATCCGCGATGCTGGAGGCTTCCGGCGCGTCGTCGACGCCCGCCCGGTACCAGCGCGGATAGAACAATGCCACCTGCGGCCCGTCAGTCTTCAGCGCGTGGCAGCCATCGAGCTGGAAGGGCTTCTGCGTCTCGGACACCGCGAGGTCCGCACCGACCAGCGTCTGCAGCACGCCGGTGCCCATGGTGCGCAACAGCTCCGACATGTGGGTGCAGCCGCGCACGCCAGCGAACAGGCGCACCGCGGCCTGATTGAAGCCCGGGCCCACGCGCAGCCCGATCAGCTGCGCATAGTCGGGCGCGATCGCGCCGCAGACCTTGTCGAACGGCGCCGCATCGGTCGCGGCCGCCACGTCGACGATCCGCGCGGTGTCATCGACCGTGAGCCGCAGCCGCATCGAGTGGATCGGCGCGCCGCCGCGCCGCTCGCCACCGGGAAATCGGAAGTCGTGGTTTCGGATGTCCTCGAGATGGCCTTCGATGTCCCAGAGGCCGTCGGCGCGGCGGAAGCCGCGGATCGTGATGGTGCGGCCGTGCACCTCGGTGCGTTCGGCGGAAGATGGTGGCAATGGCATGGTCGTAGCGTCGATGATGCCATCTGCGGGCCATCCGCATCTTGCGTGCAATGGCTGAGCCCCTGCAGCGAGTTCGCGCAAGCCTTGCGCGAGGCGGCTCGCCAAGCTGTACGCCAAGGATCATTGGGATGCGGCGAGACATTCCTCACGCTTCGGCCTGGTTTTGGCAACCGGGGAAGCGCTCTCCCGATCACTTTTCAGCCACGCTTAAGGATCGACGAAGAGACTGGTCTCCAAGCAAAGGAACAGTCCCGAGCCCGACCGAAAAGGATCCAACGCCATGAAGCCGTCCGCTGCCCCTGAACCCCTCACGCCCTCGCAGATCAAGTTCGTGCTCGAGCTGCTCGAGATGCGCCATCTGGCGCCGAAGGAAACGGCTGCGATGTTCAATCGGTCGACCCAGGTCGGCACCTTCTCCGAGGCCCAGCAGGAGGCCATCGAGATCCTCTTCGCGCTCGAGGAAAACGAGATTCCCGACGCCCTCTTCGATTTCGCCGATGACGACGCCCGCGACATCGTTCGCGGCGGGCTCGTGCACGAGGCGCGCCTCAGCTTCGTGCGCGCCTGAGAAGGCCGCGCGACCGGGCGCGACTCCGAGGCCGCCACGAGGACGGCATCGGTGGGGGATTCATCGACCATATCGAAATGATCTATATGTAACGCCAGTCCCATAGATTGGATAACTTTGAGCGCGCTCCTATCCTTCGTTCGCCAGGCAAACAAGCCAGCAACGGAGACAACATGGAGCGATCTTTCGCCGAAGAGGTAAAGCGCCTTTCGCTGGGCGCGAACGAGGTATTTCACGGCGAGGGCATCCTCGCGGTCACCAAGGCGCTGCTGCAGTCGGGCGTCAGCTACATCGGCGGCTACCAGGGCGCGCCGGTCTCGCACCTGATCGACGTGCTGGGCGACGCCCGCGGCCTGCTCGACGACCTGGGCATCTATTTCGAGAACAGCGCCTCCGAGGCCGGCGCGGCCGCGATGCTGGGCGCCTCCATCAACTACCCGGTGCGCGGCGCCGTGACCTGGAAGTCCACCGTCGGCACCAACGTCGCGTCGGACGCGCTGTCGAACCTGGCCTCCGCCGGCGTCAAGGGCGGCGCGCTGGTGATCCTCGGCGAGGACTACGGCGAAGGCTCCAGCATCATCCAGGAGCGCACCCACGCCTTCGCCATGAAGTCGCAGATGTGGCTGATGGACCCGCGGCCCAACCTGACGTCGATCGTCGATGCGGTGGAGCGCAGCTTCGAGCTGTCGGAGGCGAGCCAGACGCCCGTGATGCTGCAGCTTCGCATCCGCGCCTGCCACGTGCACGGCAGCTTCGTCTGCAAGGACAACCGGGCGCCCGCAGTCTCGACGCGCGACTTCATCGAGCGGCCGCTGTTCGACTTCGGCACCATCAACCTGCCGCCGTCGATCTACGCCCAGGAGCGCATGAAGGTCGAGTCGCGCTGGCCCGCGGCACTGGACTTCATCCGCCGCCAAGGCCTCAACGAGCGCTTCGACGGCGACTGCGGCGACATCGGCCTGGTGCTGCCGGGCGGGCTCTACAACGGCACCCTGCGCGCGCTGCAGCAGCTGGGCCTGGCCGACGCCTTCGGCAACAGCCGCATCCCGCTGCAGGTGCTCAACGTGGTGTACCCGCTGGTGCCCGACGAGCTGGTGGAGTTCTGCGCCGGCAAGCGCGCGGTGCTGCTGGTGGAAGAAGGCCAGCCCAACTACATCGAGGACGCGCTGCACGCGATCCTGCGTCGCGCCGGCAGCGACACCACGCTGCATGGCAAGGACATCTTCCCGATGGCCGGCGAATACACCGGCGAGGTGCTGGTGCGCTGCCTGGCCGAGTTCGTGCGCCGCGCCGCGCCCGCGGCGCTGGCGGACGAGGGCGTCGAGCGGGTGGGCGAGGCCGCGGCGCCGCTGGCCGCGCTCAAGCCGCAGGCGACCGCGGCACTGGGCGTCGCGGTGCCGAACCGGCCGCCGGGCTTCTGCATCGGCTGCCCCGAGCGGCCCGTGTTCGCCGCCATCAAGCTGATCCAGAAGGACCTGGGCGCGATCCATGTCAGCGCCGACATCGGCTGCCACACCTTCGGCACGCTGCCGCCCTTCAATGTCGGCAGCACCGTGCTGGGCTACGGCCTGGGCCTGGCGAGTTCGTCGGGCGTCGGGCCGCTGATGGGCAACCGGGTGGTCAGCATCATGGGCGACGGCGGCTTCTGGCACAACGGCTTCACCAGCGGGATCGTGAACGCGGTCTACAACGCGCAGGACTCGGTGCTCGTGATCCTCAAGAACGGCTACACCTCGGCCACCGGCACGCAGGCGATCCCGTCCTCGCCGACGCAGCCGGCGGCCAAGCCGCTGACGCTGGACATCGAGGCCGCGCTCAAGGGCGTCGGCGTGGGCTGGGTGCGCAAGGTGGCGAGCTACGACGTCGGCAAGATGCGCGAGACGCTGAACGAGGCCATGACCACCACCGAGGGCGGACTCAAGGTCATCATCGCCGACGGTGAATGCCAGCTCGAGCGCCAGCGCCGCATCAAGCCGATCAACGCCGCGAAACTCAAGCGCGGCGAGCGCGTGGTGCGCACCCGCTTCGGCATCGACGACGACGTCTGCACCGGCGACCACTCGTGCATCCGCCTCTCGGGCTGCCCCTCGCTGACCGTGAAGCCGAACCCGAGCCCGCTGCGCACCGATCCGGTGGCGACCGTCAACCAGGGTTGCGTGGGCTGCGGCCTGTGCGGCGAGAACGCGCACGCGGCGATCCTCTGCCCATCGTTCTACAAGGCCGAGATCGTGCAGAACGCCGGCACCTGGGAGCGCTTGCTGCATCGGCTGCGCAGCGGTGTCATCGGCCTGATGGCCGGCAAGGCGCGCAACGACGTCGAGGCGGTTGCCGCATGAACAACGCATCTTCTTTCGACGCGGCCAAGGGCCCGCGCATCGTCACCGTGCTGGTGGCCGCGATGGGCGGCGAAGGCGGCGGCGTGCTGGCCGACTGGCTGATCTCGGCCGCCGCGGCGCAGGACTTTCCGGTGCAGAGCACTTCGGTGCCCGGCGTGGCGCAGCGCACCGGTGCCACCAACTACTACATCGAGATCTACCCGGTGGCGCGCGCGCAGCTGGGCGGCGCACAACCGGTGTTCTCGCTGACCCCGAGTCCGGGCGACGTCGACATCGTCGCCGCGTCGGAACTGGTGGAGGCGGGGCGCGTGCTGCAGGGCGGCTTCGTGCACCCTCGGCGCACCACGCTGGTGGCCTCGCTGCACCGCGAGTACGCGGTGTCCGAGAAGTCGGCGATGGGCGATGGCCGCTACGAAGGCCGGCGCGTCACCGAGGCGGCGCAGGGCCTGGCCCAGCGTGCCTTCCTGTTCGACATGCGCGCGCTGGCCTGGAAGCACGGCACCGTGATCAACACCGTGATGTTCGGCGCCATGGCCGGCAGCGGCGCCCTGCCGTTCACGCGGGAGGCCTGCGAACAGGCGATCCGCGAATCGGGCAAGGCGGTCGAGGCCAGCCTGAAGGGCTTCGCGGCCGGCTACGACCATGTGACCGGCCAGGGCTCGGCGGCCGCGCAGACCCGCGAGGCCGTCGCCGGGGTCCCGGCCGACGCCCGGGTGCGGGCGCTGCCCGAGCCGCTGCGCGCGCTGGTGGACAGCGGCGTACGGCAGGTGGCCGACTTCCAGGACGCGCGCTACGCCGACATGTACCTGTCCCGCGTCGAGGCGGTGCGCGACCTCGAGCGCAGGTCGGAAGGCGACTTTCCCGTGACGTGCGAGACCGCGCGCTACCTGGCACTCTGGATGAGCTACGAGGACGTGATCCGGGTCGCCGATCTCAAGACCCGCAGCGAACGCCTGCTGCGCGTGCGCAAGGAGGTCGGCGCCAGGGAAGGCGAGCCGCTGCGGCTGACCGAATACCTGAAGCCAGGGCTCGACGAGATCTGCTCCGTGCTGCCGACGCCCGCCGCGCACTGGCTGCGCCGACGACTCGGCCACAAGGCGCACAAGCTCAACGTCGGCCTGCACATGCGCACCGACACCGTGCTGGGCTTCGCGATGCTGTGCGGGCTGCGCGCGCTGCGACCCCTGCGCCGCCGCACCTCGCGCTATGCGGCCGAGCAGGCCATGATCGAACGCTGGCTCGATGCCGTTCGCCGCGCGCTGGCGATCAGCCCGCGCCTGGCCTACGAGCTGGCGCTGTGCGGCAACCTGGTCAAGGGCTACGGCGAGACCAGCGAACGCGGGCACCGCAACCTGGCCGCGGTGATCGACGACATCCAGCCCTCGCTGGCCCTGGCGGCGCACGATCCCTCGCTCGACGACGCGGCGGCGCGGGTGCGCTCGGCGCGCGCAGCGGCCCTCGACGATCCCGAAGGGCGCACGCTCGCACGCACGCTGGGCCTCGCGCCGCCGGAGCCAAGGTCCCATCCGATCCGCATCGTGCGCCGCAAGCCTGCCGCCTGAACCGCACCACGTTTTTCACCCGAACCAGAACCACAGGAGACAAGATGAAACTCGAATCGCCCCGCACTTCCTTGCGCATCGGCCGCCGCGCCGCCACCGCCTGGCTGGCCGGCGCCGCGCTGCTGCCCTTCGCCCCCACGGCCCTGGCGGCCGACCCGATCAAGATCGGCGCTGTGGTGTCGGCCACCGGCCCCGCGTCCTTCCTCGGCGATCCGCAGCAGAAGACGCTGGAGATGTACGTCAAGAAAATCAACGCCGCCGGCGGCGTGCTCGGCCGCAAGCTCGAGCTGGTGCTCTACGACGACGCCAGCGACGCCAACAAGGCCAACGCCTTCACGCGCCGCCTGATCATGCAGGACGAGGTCGACGTGATCCTCGGCGCCTCGACCACCGGCTCCACGATGGCGATGGCGCCGCAGGCCGAGGCCGCCAAGGTGCCGCTGGTCTCGCTGGCCGCCGCCTCGGTGATCGTCGAGCCGGTCAAGCCCTACGTGTTCAAGATGCCGCACTCCGACCGGATGGCGGCGCAGAAGGTGCTCGGCGAGATGAAGGCGCGCGGCTTCACCCAGTTCGCGCTGCTGTCGGACACCGGCGGCTTCGGCAAGTCGGGCCGCACCGAAACGCTCAAGCTGGCCGAGAGCCTGGGCCTCAAGGTGGCCGAGGACCAGACCTACGGCGAGAAGGACACCGACATCACGCCGCAGCTGACCAAGATCAAGTCCTCGCCGGCACAGGCGATCCTGGTCTTCGGCACCGGACAGGCGCCGGCCATCATCGCCCGCAACTACCAGCAGCTGGCGATGCAGCAGCCGCTCTACACCACCCACGGCCAGGCCTCGACCGAGTTCATCCGGATCGCGGGCAAGGCTTCGGAAGGCATCCGCATGCCCTCGCCCGCGCTGCTGATCGCGCAGGCGCTGCCAGCCGCCGATCCGCAGAAGACCGTCAGCGTCAACTACGCGAAGGAGTTCGAGACGCAGGCCAGGATGGACGTCTCCACCTTCGGCGGCTATGCCCACGACGCACTGTTCATGGTGGTCGACGCGATCAAGCGCGCCGGCGGCACCGACAAGCAGAAGCTGCGCGACGCGATCGAGGCCAGCAGCGGCTTCGTGGGCGTCAGCGGCATCTACAAGATGTCGCCGACCGACCACATGGGCCTGGACGTCTCGGCCTTTCGGATGGTCGAAGTCCGCGGAGGCGCCTTCAAGGAAGTGCGTTGAGCCGGCGGCCCCGGAGCGACGCATGAAGCTCAACGCCAACGACCACCGGCGCCATGCCCGCCGGCGTCTGCCGCGCTTCGCCTTCGACTACGTCGACGGCGGCGCGGAGGACGAACGCTGCCTGCGCCGCAACTGCGACGACCTCGCAGCCCTGCACCTACTGCCCCAGGTGCTGCGCGACACCCGCAACGCCGACCCTTCGATCACGGTCTTCGGCCAGCGCTGGGCGATGCCGTGCGGCATCGCGCCGATCGGCTTCTCCGGGCTGGTGCGGCCGCACGGCGACCTGCTGCTGGCCCGCGCGGCCGCGGCCGAGGGCGTGCCCTTCGTGCTGTCGACCGCCTCCAACGACCGGCTCGAGGCGGTGCGCGAAGCCGGGCTGGCACGCAATCCGCAGGCCCAGCAATGGCTGCAGCTCTACGTGATGTCCGACCGCGCGATCGCCGAGCAGCTGGTGCGGCGCGCCCGCCGCGCCGGCTTCGGCGCGCTGGTGCTGACGGTCGACGTGGCGGTCAGCGGCATGCGCGAGCGCGACGTGCGCAACGGCTTCAAGCTGCCGTTCCGCTTCACGCCCTCGACCCTGCTCGACCTGGCGCTGCATCCGGCCTGGTCGCTCTCGATGGCGCGGCAGGGCCGCTCGCCCTCCTTCGTCAATCTCAGCGAAACCGAAGGCGGCGGCGATTCGGCGCAGCTGCAGGCGGCGCTGCTGGCCCGCTCGATGGACCGGACGCTGGTCTGGGAGCAGCTCGACTGGCTGCGCCGCCTGTGGGACGGCCCGCTGATCCTCAAGGGCCTGCTGCATCCGGCCGACGCCGAGCGCGCCGCGTGCAGCGGGGTCGACGCCATCGTGGTGTCGAACCACGGCGGCCGCCAGCTCGACGCCGCGCCCTCCACCATCTCGGTGCTGCCCCGGATCGTCGACGCGGTGGCCGGGCGCATGCCGGTCTTCGTCGACAGCGGCTTCCGGCGCGGCAGCGACGTGGTCAAGGCGCTGGCCGCCGGCGCCACCGCGGCCTTCGTCGGCCGGGCCGCGGTCTGGGGCATGGCCACCGGTGCCGAGGCCGGCTGCCGCAGCGTGCTCGCGACCCTGCGCGACGAGATCGCGCGCACCATGATCCTCGTCGGCGCCGACGCCACCGCCGACATCACGGCCCGGCACCTGTCGGGCCCTTCCATTTCCGAAGGAGGCAGCCTTGTCTGACTTCATGCAATTCGTCTTCTCGGGGCTGACCACCGGCGCGATCTACGCGCTGGCCGCCCTGGGCTTCTCGCTGATCTACAACGCCAGCGGTGTCATCAACTTCGCCCAGGGCGACTTCCTGATGCTCGGCGGCATGGTCACGGCCGCGCTGCTGGCGAGCCAGATGCCCTATGGCCTGGCGATGGCCGGCGGCGTCGTCGCCACGGTGATCGTCGGCCTGCTGCTGTACCGGCTGGCGATCAAGCCGGCCGGCGAGGCCAGCGTGGTGTCGCTGATCATCATCACGATCGGCGCCTCGATCTTCATCCAGGGCGTGGTGCAGATCGTGCTCGGCAAGAATCAGCAGACGCTGCCGGCCTTCAGCGGCGACAAGGCGCTCCAGATCATGGGCGCCTACGTGCTGCCTCAGAGCCTGTGGGTGCTCGGCACCGCGGCCGTGCTGGTGGCCCTGTGCTTCGGCTTCTTCCGCTTCACGATGGTCGGCAAGGCGATGCTGGCGGTGGCGGCCAACGCGCTGGCGGCGCGCGCCGTGGGCATCCCGACCTCGCGCGTGCTGCAGTTGTCCTTCGGCCTCTCGGCGCTGCTCGGCGCCGTGGCCGGCGTGGTGGCTGCGCCGATCACCACCACGGTCTACGACATCGGCCTGATGCTCGGCATGAAGGGCTTCGTCGCGGCCACGCTCGGCGGTCTCGGCAGCGGGCTGGGCGCGGTGGTGGGCGGCCTCATCGTCGGCTTGCTGGAAGCGCTGGTGGCCGGCTACATCTCGTCCGCCTACAAGGACGCCGTGCCCTTCGTGATGATCATCGTGATCCTGCTCGTCATGCCGCACGGCCTGTTCGGCGCCAAGACCTCGGACCGCGTATGAAGGCCCTGCTGCGACCCTCCCTCCTGGTGCTGGCGCTGGCGCTCGCGCTGCTGCCTTTCGCGCTGCCGAACAACTACGTGGTCGACGTCGCGGTGCGCATCGCGCTGGCCGCGATCGCGGCGATCGGGCTCAACCTGCTGATGGGCTTCGCGGGCCAGATCAGCATCGGCCATGCCGCCTTCGTCGCCATCGGCGCCTACGGAAGCGGCATCGTCACGGCGCGCTTCGGCTGGCCGCCGCTGGCCGCGATCGGCGGCGCCGCGGTGGGCGCCGCGGTGGTGGGCTGGCTGATCGCCAAGCCGATCCTGCGGCTCAAGGGCCACTCGCTGACCATGGCCACGCTGGGGCTCGGCGTGATCGTCAACATCGTTCTGATCAACGAGGTGGCCTGGACCGGCGGGCCCGACGGGATGCCGGTGCCGCCATTGGAAGTGGCCGGCTTCGCCTTCGCCAAGGTGCGGCATTGGTATGCGCTGGCGGCGGTGCTGCTGTGGCTCTCGGTGCTGCTGTCGCTCAACCTGTACGAGTCGCCCGCGGGCCGCGCGCTGCGCGGGCTCAACGGCTCCGAGGTCGCGGCCCGCGTGATGGGCGTGGACGTGGCGCGCTTCAAGGTGCGCGCCTTCGTCGCCTCGGCCGTGTTCGCGGCGGTCTCGGGCAGCCTCACGGCGCACTACCTCGGCTTCATCAGCCCGTCGCTCGCGGCCTTCACCCATTCGGTGGAGCTCGCCACCATGGTGGTGCTGGGCGGCATGGCCTCGACCTTCGGGGCGGTGCTGGGCGCGGCACTGATGACCGCGCTGCCGCAGCTGCTGGGCGGCCTGCACGGCTACGAGATGGTGTTCTTCGGTCTCGTGCTGATGCTCACGATGATCTTCCTGCCCAAGGGCCTGGTGCCCTCGATGGCGCTCAAACTCCGCAGGAAAGTCTGAGATGCTCGAAGTCAAGAACCTCTCCAAGTCCTTCGGCGGCGTGCACGCGATGCAGGACGTCGGCTTCACGGTGCGCGGCGGCTCGGTGCATTCGGTGATCGGCCCCAACGGCGCCGGCAAGACCACGCTGTTCAACCTGATCAGCGGCGTCTACGAGCCCACGCGCGGCGAGATCCTGCTCGACGGCGAGAACGTCGCCGGCCGCTCGCCCGACCAGCTGGCGCGCCGCGGCATGAGCCGCACCTTCCAGAACCTGCAGGTCTGCATGAACATGACCGCCTGCGAGAACGTCATGCTCGGCGCCCACCTGCATACCCGCAGCTCGCTGCTGGGCGGCATGACCGGTGCCACCCGGCGCGCCGACGCCGCGCTGCGCGAGGAGGCGCTGCGGCTGATCGACTACGTGGGCGTCGGCCACCATGCGCACGCGCATGCCACGCAGCTGTCCTTCGGGCTGCTCAAGCGGCTGGAGATCGCGCGCGCACTGGCCAGCAAGCCGCGCCTGCTGCTGCTGGACGAACCGGCCGCCGGCCTCAACGACACCGAGACCCACGAGATCACCGAACTCATCCGCAGCATCGCGGCCTCGGGGGTCACGGTGCTGCTGGTGGAACACGACATGAAGCTGGTGATGAACATCTCCGACCACATCCTGGTGCTCGACTACGGCCGCAAGCTGGCCGAGGGCACTGCCGCCGAGGTACGGGCCAATCCGCAGGTGATCGCGGCCTATCTGGGCGCCGAGGCGGTGGCCGAGGAGGCCTTGCAATGAGCGCCGAGGACAAGGGCCAGGCCGCCCTCGAGGTGCGCGGCCTCGTCGCCGGCTATGGCCGCATCGAAGCACTGCACGGCATCGACCTGACGGTGGGCCCGGGCCAGCTGGTGGCGCTGGTCGGCGCCAACGGCGCCGGCAAGACGACGCTGCTGCGCGCGGTCTCGGGGCTGATCAAGTCGAGCCAGGGCAGCGTCCGCCTGCTCGGCCGCGACATCGGCCGCGACAGCGCCGATGCGCGCGTCCGGGCCGGGCTGTCGCAGGTGCTCGAAGGGCGGCAGGTCTTCGGCCCGATGTCGGTGCAGGACAACCTGCTGCTCGGCAGCTACACCCGCCCCGCGCGCCGCGAGGAGCGGATGGAGGCGATGTACGCGCTGTTCCCGGTGCTGAAGGAAAAGCGTCTGCTGGCCGCCGGCACGCTCTCGGGCGGCCAGCAGCAGATGCTGGCCATCGCCCGCGCGCTGATGAGCGAACCGAAGGTGCTGCTGCTCGACGAGCCCTCGATGGGGCTGGCGCCGCTGCTGGTGCGCGAGATCTTCGGCGTCATCGCGCGGCTCAAGGCCGAAGGCATCCCGATCCTGCTGGTGGAGCAGAACGCGCATGCCGCGCTGTCGGTGGCCGATGTGGGCTACGTGCTGGAGACCGGCCGCATCGCGCTCGGCGGGCCGGCCGGCGAGTTGCTGCGCGACGAGCGGATCAAGGCCGCGTACCTCGGATTCTGAAGACATTGCGGGACAGGCAGGACACTCGTGAACATCAAGATCGACACCGAAATCCTGATCACCGCGGTGCACGCGCGGGCGGTCAACGTCCCGCTCGAATACCCGGTGCGCACCAGCGTCGGCGTGGTCGCGACCGCACCGCTGGTGCTGATCGACCTGCATGCCAGCGACGGCACGGTCGGCCGCGCCTACCTCTTCACCTACACGCCGCTGGCGCTGGAAGCCACGCGGCAGATGGTGCTGGCGCTCGGCGAGGCGCTCAAGGGCCAGCCGCTGGCGCCCTTCGACCTCGACCGCCTGCTGGCGCAGCGCCTTCGACTGCTGGGCCGCAGCGGCATCGCGCGGATGGCCTGCGCCGGGATCGACATGGCGGCCTGGGATGCGCTGGCCGTGGCGCGCGGCCTGCCGCTGGTGGAACTGCTGGGCGGCAGCCGGCGGCCCATCGCGGCCTACGACAGCCACAGCATGGACGGCGTCGAGCTCGGCCTGCAGCGCGCCGAGCGCGCCGTGTCGCAGGGCTTTCGCGCCCTCAAGACCAAGATCGGCTACGCCACGCTGGCCGAGGACCTGCGCGTGGTGCGCGCGCTGCGCCAGGCGATCGGCGACGACACACAGCTGCTGGTCGACTACAACCAGGGCCTGACCGTGCCCGAGGCGGTGCGCCGCATCCATGTGCTCGAAGGCGAAGGCCTCTCGTGGATCGAGGAGCCCACGCTGCAGGAAGACTACGCAGGCCACGCGCGCATTCGCGAACAGGTGCGCCTGCCGATCCAGATGGGCGAGAACTGGTGCGGACCCGACGAGATGGCCAAGGCGCTCGAAGCCGGCGCCTGCGACCTCGTGATGCCCGACGCGATGAAGATCGGCGGCGTGACCGGCTGGCTGCGCGCCGCCGCCCTGGCGCAGGCGCACGGGCTGCCGATGTCCAGCCACATCTTCCAGGAGGTCAGCGTGCACCTGCTGGCGGTCACGCCGACCTGTCATCTGCTGGAACGCATGGACCTCGCCGGCCCGGTGCTGGCCGAGCCGCTGGCGTTCGAGAACGGTGCGGCAACCGCACCGCCGCTGCCGGGCACCGGCCTGGCCTGGAACGAGGACGCGGTGCGACGCTTCGCAGTCAGAGCTTGCTGAGGGTCTGAACGACCTCATCGATCAGCCAGCGGTGCGCGGCACCATACTCGTGGCGCGCATGCCAGTGCGCCTGGACCTGGAAGTCCGGCAGCGCGACCGGCAGCTCGAGCGCCTTCAGGCCGCCCTGCACGACGTAGAGCTTGGCCACCCGCGAGGGCAGCAGCACCAGCAGGTCGCTCTGCGACAGCAGCTGCGGCAGCACCGTGAACTGCGGCACCCGGGCGACGATGTTGCGATTGACGCCACGCTGGGCCAGGGCCTCCTCGACCAGGAAGTGGCCGGTGCGCGGCGACGAAACCATGACATGGCGCGCCGCGGCGAACTCCTTCAGGCTCATCGCGTCGCCGATGGTGGGATGGGTGGCCGACATCAGGCAGACGTAGTGCTCGCGGAACAGCAGCGCGCTTCGCATCGTCGGCGCCAGGGCCGGGATGTGGCCGATCGCGAGGTCCAGCCGGCCGGCGGCCAGGTCTTCGCCCACATCGTCGGAAATCTGGACGACGTCGATCTCGATGCGCGGCGCCGACTCCTGGAACCGCCGCAGCAGCGGCGGGACGAAATAGAGCACGCCGATGTCGGACATCGCGAGGCGAAAGCGCCGGGTCGACAGCGCGGGGTCGAACAGGCTCTGCTGCGCCAGCGTGCTCTCGACGGTGGCGAGGGCATCCCTGAAGCGCTCGAACAGCTGCTCGGCCAGGCCGGTCGGCACCAGACCGGCGCCGCTGCGCGAGAACAGGCGGTCGGCATACACCTGCCGCATCTTTGCCAGGCCGTAGCTGATCGTCGGCTGGGTGACGTCGAGCCGTTCGGCCGCCTGCGTGACGCTGCGGGTCTCGTAGATCGCGACGAAGACGCGGATGAGGTTGAGGTCCAGGTGATTCATGTCTCTTGTTTCTTCGCCGGGCGGCTCGGCGTGTCGGGAGGCATCACACCATCAGATGCGCCTCCAGCGCCTCGCGCCCGAATTCCGCCGCCTCCCCCTTCAACAGGCATTCGCCATGGTCGATGGCCATCAGGTCGTCCGCCACCGCGAGCAGGAACTCCAGATTCTGCTCGACGATCACGAACGACGCGCCTTGCGCCTTGCGGGCCCGCACCAGGGCAACCATGCGCTCGATGTTCTCGGGCTGCACGCCCTCGGTCGGCTCGTCGAGGATGCTGAGCGCCGCGCGCAGGCCCAGGGTGCGCGTGAAGGACAGCAGCTTTCGCTCGCCGCCGCTCAGCGAACCGGCGCGCTGCGACGTCCGCTCGACCAGGCGCGGAAACAGCGCGAGGCAGGCGGCGTAGCGGTCCGGGTCGCGGTCGTCCAGGTGCAGCCAGAGATTCTCCTGCACGCTCAGATCGCCGAAGACCACGTCCTCCTGCGGTGCGTAGGCCATGCCGAGCGCCAGGCGCTGGTGCGGCAGCGCGCGCGCGAGATCGCGTCCGCCCAGCGTCACCGCGCCCTCGCGCAGCGGCAGGAAGCCGGTCAGCGCGCGCATCAGCGTGGTCTTTCCGACGCCGTTGCGGCCCAGCACGCCGAGCACGCGGCCGGGGCCCACGGCGCCGCTCAGGCCGCGCAGCACCATGGTGTCGCCGTAGCCGCAGACCAGGTCGTCGAACTTCAGAAGAGCGGTGCTCATTTCAGCCCCCGCGCTCGGCGCTTTGCGGCGCTCATTTCCGCGCTCCCGCATAGACCGCACGCACCGCGGGATCGGCCTGGATCTGCGCCAGCGTGCCCTGGGCCAGCAGCCGGCCCTGGTGCAGCACGTAGACGTCGCCGCCGATCGCGGCCACGGCGCTGATGTCGTGCTCGATCACCAGCGCCGCCGCGCCCAGGCGGCCGATGACGGTCTTGATGGCCTCGATCATGTGGTGGGTCTCGGAGGGCGACAGGCCGGCGCAGGGCTCGTCCAGCAGCACCAGCCGCGGTTGCGGCAGCACCGTCATCACGAACTCGAGGGCCTGGCGATGCCCCTGGGAGAGGCTTCCGGCCCGGGCCTCGAGCTGCTCGCGCAGCGCGGGAAACAGATCGAGCAGTTCGTCTCGCAGCTCGCTGCGCCACCCCAGCGGCGCACGCGTCAGCGATGCCATTGCACCGAGGCGTCCGGCCCACAGCGCCACGTCCAGGTTCTGGCTCACGCTGAGGTCGGAGAACACCGAGGGGATCTGGAGCTTGCGCCCGACCCCGCGCCGCGCCACGCGCCAGGCGGTCGCGCCCGAGATGTCGGCGCCGTCCAGCACGATGCGGCCGGTGCGCAGCGGCAGCCGTCCGGTCATGACGTTGAAGGCCGACGTCTTGCCGGCGCCGTTGGGGCCGATGACGCAGCGCAGTCCGGGCCCCTGCAGGGCCAGCGCCAGGCCGTCGAGGATGCGAACACCCCCCTGGGCGGAATGGACCTGCTCGAAGGCGAGGCCGATGCCCTCTACCTGGCGGCGCATCACCGGCGCGGGCGTCGACGGCACGCGGGGGCCCCCCCCGGACTCGCGCCGCAGCAGCCGGTGTCCCAGCCCGGCCAAGCCCTCGGGCAGGAAGCGCACCACCGCGATGAAGATCGCGCCCACCAACACCTCCCAATAGGCGAAATGGTCGCGCAGCTCGGAGGATGCATAGCCGACGAACACCGCCCCGAGCAGCGCGCCCAGCGGGCTGGCCTTGCCGCCGACCGCGGCCCAGATCACGAACTCGGTCGACAGCACGAAGCCCATCGTGAGCGGCGTGACGATGCCCTGGTGCAGCGCGAACAGCGCCCCCGCGACGGCGGCCAGCAGTGCCGAGAAGGCATAGGCGAAGGCCTTGATGCGGTCGGTGGCGTAGCCGAACAGCTGCAGCCGGTCTTCGTTCTGCGCCACCGCGCTCCACAGCAGGCCCAGCGGCCGCCGCAGCACCACGCCGAGCAAGGCGGTGCTGCCGACCGCGCAGGCCGCCACCACCCAATAGAACCCGCTGTAGCGCTCGATGCCCGACAGCTCGGGAATGTCGGCCATGCCGTTGAAGCCGCCGGTGACCGCGCTCCACTGCTGCGCCGCGAGGAAGCCGAGCATCGTCATCGCCAGCGTGATCAGCGAGAAGAAGGGCCCGCTGCGATGACTGCGCGCGAACACCAGCCGCGCCGCCACATAGGCCACGGCGGCCGGCAGCAGCAGCGCCAGCGGCAGCGCGGCGTACCAGGCCGGTTGCTGCTGCGCCGCCTTCAGCGTGCCGCCCGCCAGGTAGGCGCCGAGACCGAAGAACAGCGCGTGCCCCAGCGGCAGGAAGCCCAGCCGGCCCCAGCACAGGGCCACGCCCTGGGTCGCGATGCCGTAGACCAGGAACAGCGCGATCTGGTAGGCCACGAAGTCGTTGGTGAAAAAAGGCAGCGCCACCAGGGCGGCGCCCAGCCACAGCGCTTCCGCGCCCGGCAGCCGCCATCGGCGGAGGCGGAGGCGGCGCACGGCCGCGGGAGGCGGGAGGTCAGCGGCGTCCAAGGAGTCCATTCGGCTTCAGCCAGAGAAAGAGGATCGAGAGAATCAGCACCACCGCGTAGCCGCTGGTCTGGCCCGCGATGCTGCTGACCACCGACTGGGTGCCGCCGATCAGGCCGACGCCGCCGGCGAAGCCGCCCAGCGTTCCGAGCCCGCCGACCACCAGCACGAAGAAGGAGTCGAGCAGGTAATCGACGCCGATGCCCGGCTCGATGCGCACCAGCGGCGCCAGCAGCACGCCCGCCGCGCCCGCCAGCACCACGCCGATCACGAAGGTCTGCGAGGCCAGGCGGCGGGTGTCGATGCCCAGCGCCTGCGCCAGCAAGGGGTTGCCGGTCATCGCGCGCACGCGCAGGCCCATGACGCTGCGGCGGTACCAGAAGGCCAGCGCGACCATCAGCAGGATCGCGAAGGCGATCAGCGCCAGCCGGTATCCGGGGTACTGGATGCCGGCCAGCGTGACCGGCGTCGCCAGGCTGCTCTCGACATTGCGGTAGCCGCGCCCGTAGACCGCCTCGACCAGCTTGCGCAGCACCATCGCCAGGCCCCAGGTGGCCAGCAGCGTGTCGAAGGGCCGGGCATAGAGCGGACGGATCAGCCAGCGCTCCACCACGTAGCCCAGCAGCGCGCAGACCACGATCGCCAGCGGCATCGCGGTGGCGATCGGCCAGCCCCAGGCCTGCACGGTCACGACCGCGTAGGCGCCCAGCATCACGAACTCGCCGTGCGCCATGTTCATGACGCCGAGCAGGCCGAAGACCACCGCGAGGCCGAGCGTGGTCAGGCCCAGCGTCGTGAGCTCGTAGGCGAGGTTCAGCGCATGCAGCAGCCAGCTCGTGTCCATCGCGGTCTCAGACCTTGCAGGTCTGGCCCGACGCGATGCGCGGGAAGGTCTTGACGACCTTGAAACCCTTGTCGTCGACATCGGCCAGGTAGATGTCCTGTTCCACATGGCGCGCGTGCATGGTGACCGCGCCGCGCGGGCCGTTGTAGCTCGCGCCCTCGCTGGCCGGGTCCATCTTCGCGACCTCGAGCGACTTGGCCTTGGTGGCGATCGCGTCCAGCATCAGGAAGCCCTCGTAGACCGATTCGGCCAGGCCGTTGAGCGCCGGCGCCTGGGCGCCGAATTTCTTGAAGTAGGCCTCGGAGAAGGCCTTCGCCGCCGGCGTCTGGATGTTCGCGAAGTAGCCCGCGCTCGAATAGAGATTGCGCGCGTTCGCCACGCCGATGCCCGCCAGCGTGTTCTCCTCCAACAGGGTGCCCAGGCGGATCGCCTTGTCGGCCAGGCCGAAGCTGGCGAAGGCCTTGTTGAAGCTCACGGCGGAGCCGCCGACCAGCGACACCAGCACCGCGTCGGCGCCGCTGTCGCGGATGCGGGCCAGGCTCGAGTCGAAGTTGTCGACCGTGAACGGCAGGTACTCGTCGCCGACCACCTGGGCGCCGGTCTTGCCGATGTAGTCCTTGGCCGCGGCGTTGGTGTTGCGGCCCCAGACGTAGTCGTTGCCGATCAGGTACCACTTCCTGGGCTTGCGCTCCGCGGCCAGCCAGGGGATCACGGGCGCCAGCTGCTGCGCCGGGGTCTCTCCGTTGACGTAGGTGCCCCGCGCGCATTCGCCGCCTTCGTAGACCGGGGTGTAGAAGTACGGCACCTGGCCCTTGAACAGGCCCACCAGCGCGCCGCGCACCGCGCTGTCGTGCATGCCGATCACCACCTGCGCGCCCGAGCCCTTCCAGAGCTTGAGCGCGGTCTGCGAGGCTTCGGCGGGCGGCAGGCCGGCATCGCCGACCAGGAGGTTGATGTTGCGGCCCAGCACGCCGCCGCGGCCGTTGAGCGTCTGCACGGCCAGTTCGGCGCAGGCCTTGGCCGATGGACCGAACAGCCCCGCGGGCCCGCTCAGCGGCAGCATCACGGCCACGTTCAGCGGCGCGGCGGCGCGCACGGCCGATGTGCCGAGCGCGGCAGCCGCCGCTGCGGCGCCATGAAGGAAAGTACGACGGTCCATGGAATCTCCTCTGTTGTGATCAAGGGGCTGGCGGCGCCTTCAGCGCTGCCAGGGGGCGGAATGCACGGCCGGCAGGACCGACTCGATCGCCGCGGCCAGCGCCAGCAGGCGGCGGTCGCTGCCGGCCGGTCCATCGAGGCCGAGGCCGACCGGCAGGCCCGCGGCCAGGCCGGCCGGCAAGCTGATGCCCGGGATGCCGGCGTTGCTGCCCGGGTCGGTGTTGCGGATGAAGGTCGGGAAGGTCGGGCAGGGCCGGCCGTTCAGCAGCACCGTCTCGTCGTGGCCCACCGGCGCCGCGGTCAACGGCGTGGTCGGCATCAGCAGCGCCTGCACGCCCGAGGCCGCAAAGGTCTCGGCGTAGAGCGCCTGCAGCTTGCGGCGCACCTGCAGCGCCTCCTGGTAGGCGGCCTCGGGCACCGCGCCCTCGCCCAGCAGCGGGCGCGCGATGGCCGCGACATCGGGGCTGCCGATGCCCTCGACCAGGCGCCTGAAATCGATGCCGCGCTCGGCGTCGCGCAGGTACGCGCTCATGTCGCGCACGAATTCGTACAGCGCGATCGGGAAGCCGGCTGCCGCATCGAGCTCGAACACCCCCGGCAGCGAGACGTCGACGATCTGCGCGCCCGCGGCGCGCAGGCGTTCGATCGCGGCCTCGGCCACCTCCCGCACGCCACCCTCGAGGTCTTCCCAGAACGGCGCCCGCGCAAGGCCCAGGCGGACGCCCGCGAGCGACACCGCGCCGGGCGGCCCGGCATCGCCTCCGGCGAGCACGCTGTCCAGCAGCGCGCAATCCTCGACGCTGCGGGCGATCGGGCCCGCCGTGTCGCGGGTGGTGGAGATCGGGGCGATGCCCTGGCCGGACACGCGTCCCACCGTCGGCCGCAGGCCGACCACGCCGCACAGCGCCGCCGGGACCCGCACCGAGCCGCCGGTGTCGGTGCCGATCGCCGCGGGCAC
Source organism: Variovorax sp. M-6 (assembly GCF_052114385.1). Lineage (NCBI taxonomy): Bacteria > Pseudomonadati > Pseudomonadota > Betaproteobacteria > Burkholderiales > Comamonadaceae > Variovorax > Variovorax sp. M-6. The sequence continues at coordinate 169,332 of NZ_JBFREQ010000010.1, forward strand.
CAGGCCGGCCGCCACCACCACGCCGCAGCCACCGCTGCTGCCGCCCGGGATCCGCGTCGGGTCCCAGGGATTGCGGGCCGCGCCCGTGACCTGGTTGTTGTTGGTGATGCCGAAGGCCAGTTCATGCATGTTGGCCTTGCCCGCGATCAGCGCACCGGCAGCGCGCAGGCGGCGCACCACCTCGGCGTCCCGGGCCGGGTGCAGGCCCTGCAGCGCGCCGGTGCCGGCGGCGCTCGGCAGCCCCGCGGCGTCGATGTTGTCCTTGAGCGCCACCGGCACGCCGAGCAGCGGCAGGTCCTCGCCGGCCGCAATGCGGGCATCCGCCGCCCGGGCCTGGGCGCGCAGCGCCTCGGGATCGAAGGCCACGTAGCCTCCGAGCCCGGCATGGGCCTGCGTGCGGGCGATCAGCGCGTCGGCGACGGCGGCGCTCGTGACGGCACGCCGCTGGAGTTGGCGCCGCAGTTCGGCGACGCCGAGTTGTGTGAGGTTCATGGCCTGCTCCTTGTCGTTCAAGCGAATCGTAGGAATCGAAAGGAGGCCGCACACCTATCACGATTGATAGGGGGCCTACGGGTCGGCACCGATTTACCGGCCGGCGCTGCGACGGCTAGCATCGTCCTTCCATCCGCTTCGCACGGTCCTTGCTTTACCCCTCCATGTATCTCGCCACGGCCCAGACCCGCGCACTCGGTGATGTCATGCGCCTGCTGGCCGAGGCCAGCGACGCGGATTCGTTGCGCGGCGACCTCGCCCTGCCGATGCTCGACCTGCTGCGGGCCGACACCTACGTCTCCTTCACCTGGGACAAGATCGCCCGGCGCTTCGACCGCGTGAAGGCGCTGAACATGTCGATCGAGAACCTGCGCAGCTGGGACGAGTACTACCGTTTCGTCGACCCGCTCACCTTCCCGATGATGGAGCGGCGCCATCCCACGCTGGCAACCCAGATCCTCTGCCAGAGCGACCTTTCGCGCACCGAATTCTTCAACGATTTCCTGGCCCGCGACCACATGCACTGGGGCGTCAACGTCTATGTCTTCGCGCATGGCGAATGCACCGGCGACATGCGGATCTGGCGGCGCCGGGAGCGCGGCAACTTCGACGCCAACGAGATCGAGGCGCTGCGCCTGGTCGAGCCCGCCTTCGCCGCCGCGCTGGCGCGCTTCCAGTGGGAGGCCGAGCCGCTGCTGTCGGCGCCCGCGCGCGAGAGCGTGACCGAGCTGCTGCAGCGCCGCTCGGCGCTGAGCCAGCGAGAGGCCGAGGCGGCCTCGCTGGTGCTTTCGGGCTGCCCCGACAAGCTGATCGCCAAGCGCATGGCGGTGGGCCTGCCCACGGTGCGCTTCCACCTCGCCAACGCGTTTCGCAAGCTGCGGGTCGAGAACCGGACTCAGCTCGCGGCCCGGGCCCAGGCGCTGGTCAACGAGCCGATCGCGGCGCCGAACTGAATCGCTAGCGACGGGCCCTGGAGGCGCGTCCCTCCCAGGCGAACGAAACCCCGACCAGCAGGGCCACCCAGACGACACCCGAGAACAGCGCGCCGCCCCAGTGCGTGCCGCTGTTGCAGTCCAGCTCGAAGTAGCGCCAGAGCGCGCTGTTGCCCTCGGGAACCAGCAGCGCCAGCTTGGACGGCAGAAAATAGACGAACTCCAGCCATGCCATCAGGTCCGAGAACGTGAACCGCCCGCCCGAACCCAGCTCGGCCGCCACCTCCAGGCGCTTGCACTGGTCAATGAATATCGCCACTTGATCCCTCCGAGCGCTGAACGCAGCGCAGGCCGATTCTGACCTGAGCAAGACACGGCGTTCAGTCGTGCATCAGGTCCTCCATCAGCTCGCGAACGATCGACAGCCCGGGCGCGGGCGTGCGCCGGCGCAGGGTGACCAGGCCGAAACGGGCGCTGCGTTCCATCGGCGGCTTCATCTTCAGCTCGACCAGGTCGGGCGCCGCCGCGCGGATCGCCAGCAGCACGGCGTCGCTGCGGCGCGCCACCTCGACCAGGCTCGCGACCTCCTCGCACTGCAGCGTCACGCACTGCGCCGGATGCGCCTCGGGCCCGTAGGTCTCGATCAGGCTGCGGGCCACCTCGTCGCTGAGCGGCGTCGAGGCGATCGGGTAGCGCTGCACGGCCGCGAAGCTCACGCCGCCGCGGCTGCGCGCCAGCGGGTGGCCGCGCCGGCACATGAAGACGCCGCGCATCTCGCGCAGCATGCCGACTTCGAGATCGGCGCCGGGCGCCAGCGAGCGCGCATCGAGCACCAGCGCATCGAGCGTCCGCGCCCGCAAGGCCTGCGTCAGCATCTCCGTGCCGCCGCGCGCCACCACCACGCGCACCTTCGGATGGCGGGTCGCCATGTGCATCAGCAGCGGCGTCATCAGCATGGCGCCCGGGCCGGAGCCCATGCCGATGCGGATGGCGCCGCCCTGCCCCTCGCGCATCTGCCGGCCGCTGTCGCGCAGCTCGCCGGCCTCGAACACCAGTTGCCGCGCGCGCTCCACCACGTCGCGTCCGAAAGGCGTGAGCTCGCTGCGGCGCCCGACCCGGTCGAACAGCGGCATGCCGAGCTCGTCCTCGAGGGCGCGGATGCTGCGGCTGAAGGCCGGCTGCGTGATGCACATCGCCTGCGCCGACTTGCTGAAGGACCCGCTTTCGGCCAGCGCGATCAGGTGCCTGAGTTGAACCAGCGTCATGCGGGAGGCCTCGGAGATCCATGCATTGAAGTAATCGTTTGGCTGACAACAATGCATTGGATGTTCTCACGCGGCGCTCCTACGATGCAAGCGCATCCCGCCCACAGCCCATCGCCAGGAGCCCCATGAAGACCTTCTTCCAACGTTCGATCGCCGGCCTGTTGCTGCTGGCCGCCGGCGCCGCGTTCGCCCAGACCTACCCGAGCAAGCCCGTGAACCTCATGGTGCCGTACCCCGCCGGCGGCCCCTCGGATGCCGCGGCGCGCATCTTCACGGTGCCGCTGGGCAAGGAGCTCGGCCAGCAGGTGATCGTCGAGAACCTCGGCGGCGTCGCCGGCGCGCTGGCGGCGCAGAAGGTGCTGGCGGCGCCCGCCGACGGCCACTACCTGTTCCAGGGCTCGCCCAACGAGGTGATCCTCGCGCCGCTGGCCAACGCCGCGGTGAAGCTCAAGGCCGAGGATTTCCGGCTGGTCCATCCGGTGACCGATGCGGTGATGGTGGTGGTGGCCCGCAAGGAACTGCCCGCCAACAACATCGACGAACTGATCGCGCTGGCACGCAAGTCGGGCGACAAGCCGCTGACCTACGGCAGCGTGGGCATCGGCTCGCTCTACCACCTGATCCTGGAAGACGTGCAGCATCGCACCGGCATCCGGCTGATCCACGCACCGTACAAGGGCAACGCGCCGCTGCTGCAGGACATCGGCGGCGGCCAGGTCGACTTCGCGGTGCTGGTGTACAGCGCCGGCATGGGCGCGATGGCCGACCAGGGTCGGCTGAAGGTGATCGGCCAGCTCGGCGCCCAGCGCTCCGAACTGCTGAAGAACGTGCCGACCGTCAGCGAAGGCAAGGAACTGAAGGATTTCTCGTTCCAGATCTGGAGCGGCTTCATGGTGCCGAAGAACACGCCCGAAGACGTCGTTCAGCGCCTGCACAAGGCGATCGGCGCGACCTTGAAGGACCCCGGCGTGCGCTCGAAACTGGCGGCACAGACGCAGCTGGCGGCGCCGCCGATGACCCTGGCCGAGTCGGCGAAGTTCTACGAGAACGAGACGGCGCGCTATCGGGCGATCGCCAAGTCGATCAACCTGCAACCGCAATAGGGACACCATGAGCGCACTCCTCGATCAACTGCACCGGCAGTCCGATGAATTCATCGGCCTCAGGCGCGACATCCACCACCACCCCGAACTCGCCTTCGACGAGCACCGGACCTCGGCCCTGGTGGCCGAGAAGCTGCAGGCCTGGGGCTACGAGGTCGAGCGCGGCCTCGGCGGCACCGGCGTGGTGGGCCGGCTGGTGCGCGGCAACGGCCAGCGCCGGCTCGGCCTGCGCGCCGACATGGACGCACTGCCGATCGACGAGGCCACGGGCCTGGACTACGCCAGCCGCAATGCCGGCGTGATGCACGCCTGCGGCCACGACGGCCACACGGCGATGCTGCTGGCGGCGGCCCGCCACCTGGCCGAGCAGGGCCGCTACTCGGGCACGCTGAACCTGATCTTCCAGCCGGCCGAGGAAGGCGGCGGCGGCGCGGTCAGGATGATGGACGACGGTCTGTTCGACAAGTACCCGTGCGACGCGATCTTCGCGATGCACAACATGCCCGGCGTCCCGCAAGGCCGCCTGGTGCTGCGCGAGGGCCCGACGATGGCCTCGTCCGACTACGCCACGGTCACCCTGACCGGTGTCGGCGGCCACGGCGCCATGCCGCACCGCGCCGCCGACCCGGTCGTGGCCGCGGCCAGCATCGTGATGGCGCTGCAGACCGTGGTGTCGCGCAACATCGACCCGCTGCAGATGGCGGTGGTCACTGTGGGCGCGCTGCATGCCGGCAAGGCCAACAACGTGATTCCGCAACAGGCGACACTGGAGATCAGCATTCGCGCGCTCGACCGCGACGTGCGCGCCACGCTCGAGCGGCGCGTGAAGGCGCTGATCGCCGCCCAGGCCGAGAGCTTCGGCGTCACGGCGCGCGTGGACTGGCGGCCGGGCTACGCGGTGCTGGTCAACACGCCCGAAGAAACCGCCTTCGCGCGCGAGGTGGCGCTCGAACTGGTCGGCGCCGACCGCGTCACGCTGCAGGGTCCGGCCTTGCCCGGCAGCGAAGACTTCGCCTTCATGCTCGAGCGGCTGCCGGGCAGCTACCTGTTCATCGGCAACGGCGACGGCGACAGTGCCGGCGCCTGCATGGTGCACAACCCGGGCTACGACTTCAACGACGACAACGTGGCGATCGGCTCGGCCTACTGGGCACTGCTGACGGAGCGCTTCCTGGCCGCCTGAGGCACCGGCACCTCACGCGCCGGTACAATGGCGGCCTCCCTGGTCCCGCCCATGCCGAACGTTTCGCACGCCCACCGCCGCAGCCATGCCCCGCATGGCGCAACGGCGCGCGCGTGCACGGCCTGCGGTTCGACCGCCCTGCTTTCCCACGCCGTGCGGGGAAAGCAGGAAGCAACCACTTCCTGATCTCCCCCGCACGGCCGCCTGCACGCCTGCGCCGCGAAGGTTCGCGGCGTTCACCTTTGCACGCCCGGGAAACGTCATGGAACTCACCAAGAATTTCGTCAAGGCCAAGCGCCCCTGCGCCGACGGCTACCGCTGGTTCATCCGCCACGGACAGGACAACACGGACTACCAGCATCTGCTCGATGCCCTGGTCGCGGACGGCCGCATCGACGACGCCTGCTGGCTGCTGACGCAGTTCGGCCCGACCGACGCCGTGCTGGCGCTCGACGCCCTCGAGGCCGATGCGATCGTCTTCGCGGGCTCGCTGCAGGTGCGCACCGGCATCGATGTCGCAGGCATCGTGCGCGCCGGCCGCCTGATCCGCGCCGGCGGCGGCATCCGGGCCGGCGGTGCGATCGTCGCCGGCGAGGACATCGAGTCCGGCGCCGGCATCTTCGGCGGCGCCGCGCTCGATGCTGGCGGCCACATCAAGGCCGCCTGGGGCGTCGAAGCCGAAGGCGCGATCCGGTGCGGCGGCAACCTTCGCGCCGGCTGGGACCTGCGCGGGGCCGATGCCGTCGAGATCGCGGGCAGCGCGCTGATCGGGCAGGACCTGATCGCGCAAGGCGCGCTGCGCTGCGGCAAGGGCATCCGCGCCGGCGGCGTCATCGACGGCCGCGAGACGGTGCGCGCCGGCCACGGCATCGAGGCCGGTGGCTCGATCGACTGCGGGCGCCACCTGGAGGCGGGCTGGGGCATCCGCTCGCGCGGCGCGATCGTCGCCGAGGGCGCGATCAAGGCCGGCGAAAGCCTGCATGCGGAGGAAGAGATTCGCGCCGGCGCGGGCTACGGGATCTTCGCGGGCCTCGATGTGAGGGTCGACGCCTGGGAGGCCAGCGCGAAGGTGTTTGCCGGCGCGAAGCCCGAAGGGCTCATGAGCGGGTGGTGGGAGGGGTCGGCCGCGTAGCCTTCGCGCGGCGACGACCGGCTCATGCGCAACTTCACGGGGACGCGACTCGAAGCATCTACACCAAAGGCAACACCTTGACACTCAAAGTCATCGCACAGGACTTCATGCAGCACGAGTTTCTGGACATCGTCCGCCCGCTGTACCGGGAACTGGTCGAGAAGACCCGACAGGAACCGGATTGCATCGCCTACGACCTGTACGTCGACCAGAAGAACCCGGGCCATTTCATCTTCGTCGAGGAATGGCCGGACCGGCAGGCGCTCGACGCGCATTGCAGGACCGAGCATTTCAGGCGGCTGGTCCCGCAGATCAACCAGCACCAGGAGAAGGATTGCATCGTGCTGCTCATAGACCCGATGGCCGAACGGTAGTTGCGCCCCCAACGCCGTGGCGCTGGAGCGGTTCACTTCTGCGCTGCAGCAGACCGGCCGCCTCCACAACTTTGTGGAGACTTCGGCCGCGGCAATGCCTGACCCCTGGTCGGACCTGTGTGGTCAGGGCGCCTGCTGTTGCATGATGCGGCCTGGAGCGGTCGGGCGACGCATCCGTGAAGAATGAGCGAGCGCTGAATCGCCGTCGCGCCACACGGAGTGCTCCGGTTGTCGCCAGACATGAACGATGCCAATCCCTATTGGGCAATTCTCGAAGCCGCCTTCTCCGATACGTCGGAGATCATCGTGCCCGAAGGCACGGATGAGGCTGCGTATTTCGAGCGGCTTCGCTCGAGGATCCGAGAGCACGCCACCTGCGCGGAACTGGTATCGGCCTCGGTCCGGAAGCCAGGATTCCCTCATCGTGGGCTTGGATCGACGGTCTTCGGGTACACGGTTGCGAGATCGAATCTGGATGGCTACTGGCTGGTCTTCCAGCCCGATGAAGGCCGGTTCTACTGCTTTTCAGGCACGGATCGAGACAACCTTGGCGCCTTCGGCGTCTGTGGAAGTCCACTTTATTGCTGGTGGGCTTGAGAATGTCGAAGCCGTCTCCCGACGGCCGCATGCGGGAACTGCATTGAAGCTTGGATTCCCCTTCGTCTTGCGGTATATCGCGATTTCCCGCAGGCTCGTTCGTCGTGTCAGTGGAGGGTCGTCCTCTGCACTTCAGGAGATCACAGCCATGGCTACCAACACCGTTCGTCTGCATCGCGTGCTGCGCACCTCGCCGGACCGGCTCTACCGTGCCTTCGTCGAACCCCGCGCTTTCGAGCGCTGGCTGCCGCCCTTCGGATTTACCGGCCAGGTCCACACCATGGAGCCCGTGGTCGGGGGCGCCTGGCGCATGTCCTTCACCAACTTCGGCAGCGGCCACAGCCACTCGTTCGGCGGCAAGTACCTGGAACTTGTCCCCGGCCAGCGCATTGCCTACGATGCAACGTTCGACGACCCGAACCTGCCGGGCACCATGAAGACCACCGTGACGCTGACCCCGGTGTCCTGCGGCACCGACATGTCCGTCGTGCAGGAAGGCATCCCCGAGGTCATTCCGACCGAAATGTGCTACCTGGGCTGGCAGGAATCGCTGCTCGCGCTGGCCCAGTTGGTCGAGCCGAATATTCCGGGTTGAAGAGTCCGCGTTCGCGCCGAGGAGCAGACTTCAGGACGCCACCGTGGCGAGCCGGCTGCTCAACGTTTCAGGAGACACGAAATGACCAGCAAGAACACGATCTGTCTGTGGTACGACGGCACTGCCGTTGACGCCGCAAACTTCTATGCCGCAACATTCCCCGACAGCGCGGTCGGTGCCGTCATCCGCGCACCGGGCGACTATCCCGACGGCAAGCAGGGCGACGTCCTGGTCGTCGAGTTCACCGTCGCCGGAATCCCCTGCATCGGGCTGAACGGCGGCCCGCAGTTCAAGCACAGCGAGGCCTTCTCTTTTCAGATCGCGACCGACGACCAGGCCGAAACCGATCGCCTGTGGAACGCGGTCGTCGGCAATGGCGGCCAGGAAAGCGCGTGCGGCTGGTGCAAGGACCGCTGGGGTTTGTCATGGCAGATCACCCCGCGCGCCCTCACCGCGGCGATGGCCGACCCCGACCGCGCGGCGGCCAAACGCGCGTTCGACGCGATGATGACCATGACAAAGATCGACATCGCCGCGATCGAGGCGGCACGGCGGGGCTGAATCCCGCTCCCTTGGAGCGGAGCAAGCCCTCGGGCTGCAGTCGACTTCAAGGCTTGTCCTTGACTTGCCGACGGCGCGCGACCAGTTCGAGAAACCCGGTCGCCGCATCGTGCTCGCGCAGCAACTCCCATTGGGCTGCCTGCACAAGAAGCAGTTCGGCGGTGGTCCTGACCACATTGCCATACACGACGTGTCCGCCCCTGACCTCGCCTTCTGAAGACGCGATGCTCATGTGCAGATGGGCGCCTTGACGGGTCACGGTACCCGACAGCGTGAGGATTTCGAACGGGCCCTCGTAACAAGCCTCCTCGCTCTTTCCGGCCAGTCGAAGTCTTGGATCGATGAGACTGCCGATTCCGCAAAGGACGAAGGCGCCATTCTGGAATTGATCACGGACCAGTGACTCCAGCGACTGCCTGAGATCGCAGCCGGGCGGAAGGCGGACGGGCAGTGGGCGCATTCGCGAAGCGTACACGGTCGACCGCCAGGCCAGGCGCGCTCCGCGATACTGGCAACTTCGGCCTCCGCCACCCGACCCCACCCATGCCCGCCCACCGCACCCCCGCCCTGCTTCTCGCCTCGGCCGCGCTCGTCGCCCTGCTCCTGCTCTCGGGTCTGCACCCGCACGACCGCGCCACCTGGTGGATGGAGGTGGCGCCGGTGCTGCTCGCGCTGCCGTTGCTGTGGGCCACCTACGGCCGCTTTCCGCTCACGAGGCTGCTCTACGCATTGATCTTCGTGCACTGCGGCGTGCTGATGCTCGGCGGCGCCTACACCTACGCCCGGGTGCCGCTCGGCTTCTGGCTGCAGGACCTGATGCATCTGGGCCGCAATCCCTACGACAAGATCGGCCACTTCATGCAGGGCTTCGTGCCGGCGCTGGCGGCACGCGAGATCCTGGTTCGCGGCCAGTATGTGCGGGGCCGCAGGATGCTGGCCTTCGTGGTCGTCTGCATCGTGATGGCGATCAGCGCCAGCTACGAGCTGATCGAATGGGGTGCCGCGCTCGCGATGGGGCAGGGGGCCGACGAATTCCTCGGCACCCAGGGCGACCCGTGGGACACGCAGTCGGACATGTTCATGGCGCTGATCGGCGCGGCGATGGCCCTGCTGCTCCTCTCGCGCGTGCACGACCGGCAGATGGCGGTGCTCGCGGCGCCCCCGGCCGATCAGAAGCTGTGGCGCAAGCCCAGGTCGTAGCCGTTCGCGCTGCGGTTGGGTTCCGTGACAGCGCCGTTCAATCCCACCGCCGAGCCGCCGCTGTTGTTGACGTGCGAGTAGGTGGCATAGGCCACGGTGCGCTTCGAGAAGCTGTACACGTACCCCAGCGACAGCTTGCTCGCCGCCGGGTCGCCGACGGCGTCGGTGCCGTAGCGCGACCACGCGAACTTGATCTGGTTGCCGCCGACCGGCACGATCATGCCGAGGACATAGCCCGTGGCCTTCACCGGCACGAAGCTGTCGACCTTGTCGCGGTAGTAGCCGGCCGAGACCTCGACGAGCTTGAGATCGTAGGTCGCGCCGACATTGGCCACGGTGATGTTGCCGTTGGTCGGCGTGCGCAGGTAGTCGGTGCGGCCCGCCGCGACGGCGATCGAGAACGGGCCCGATCCCCAGCCGATGCGGCCGCTGTAGCCGGTGCCATCGTCCGAGGTCGGCAAGTGCGAGACGTTGTCGCCCATGAAGTACTGCACCTCGCCGAAGAAGCCGCCCAGGCCCGGAGGCAGGTAGTAGCCGACCATGTTCGAGACCCGCGTGGAGGTGGGGCCGGCGATCGATCCGACCTGCGGCTGGATGGTGCCGACGCCGTTGTTGTCGAACGGGTCGACGTCGCTGCGGTTGCGGTAGTGCGCCGCGAAGTCGCGGCCCAGGCGCAGCTCGCCCCAGAAGTCGATCAGGCTGACCGTGGAGCGGCGGTTGAAGCTCAGCGCGTCGGCCGATGTGGCGCCGTTCGGCTGGTTGTTGGTGTTGCCTGCGACCCCGGTGCCGGTATCGATGGTGACGCCGGCTTCGAGCCAGAAGCCCGCCCCCAGGCCGCCTCCCAGGTCCTCGATGCCGCGGACACCGAAGCGCGAGGCCGAATTGCCGCTGCTGTACAGAGAGCTGCGGTGGGAGATGCTGCCGCTGCCGTAGCCCAGCACGGCATCGGCGACGCCGAACAGCGTGACGCTGCTGCCGGTGACCGGGCCTTGCACGGCGCTCGACTGTGCGGCGGCGAGGCCCGCAGCGCAGAACGCGCCCAGCGCGAGGGTCGCAGACGTGGCCGACGTGACTCGTCTCATCTCGTTGTCTCCTCTGCGCATTGCGCTGCCGCTCCGCGCGAGATGATAGGCGAGTCCGAGGCGAGCGCCGCGCCCTCCCCTACAGCAGATCCTTCAGGCGCGCCCGCAGCCGGCTGATCGCCTGGCTGTGCAGCTGGCAGACCCGGCTCTGGCTCACTTCGAGGATGGCGCCGATCTCGCGCAGGTTCAGTTCTTCCTCGTAGTAGAGGTTCAGCAGCAGCTGGTCGCGCTCCGGCAATGCCGTGATGGCATCGATCAGCTGATGGCGGAAGCCGCTTTCGAGCAATTGCTCGAGCGGGTCGTCGCTCGCGCCCTGCCCCTTGCGTGCCTCCTGCGCGTGCAGATCGAGAAAGGGATTCTCCGATTCGCCCTTCGCGAAGTCCTCGACGTAGACCAGCTGGCAGCCCTGGATCTCCTGCAGCAGCGACTGGTAGGCCTCCAGTTCGATCTTGAGCTCCTTCGCGATCTCGCCTTCGGTGGGCGAGCGGCCCAGCCGGTGCTCGAGCGCGTGGATCGCCTTCTCGACCCCGCGCGCCGACTGGCGCAGGCCGCGCGAGCCCCAGTCGCTGGCGCGCAGCTCGTCGAGCATCGCGCCCCGGATGCGCTGGCTGACGAAGGTCTCGAACTGCGCGCCCTTGTTGTCCTGGTAGCGGCTCGATGCGTCCAGCAGGCCCAGCATGCCGGCCTGGATCAGGTCGTCGAGCTCGACGCTTGCGGGCAGCTTGGCGATCATCTGCAGCGCGATGCGGCGCACCAGCGGCTGATGCTGCTCCAGCAGGTGGGACTTTTCAATGGTGCCCTGTGCGGTGTACACGTCCGGTCCTTTGTTGCATGTGCGTTGTTCGATTCATCGGGCTCAGGCGACGGCCGCGCGCTGCGCCGGCGTCGCCCTTACCCATGGCGGGTCGACGCGCGGGCCCTGCGGCGGCGCCGCGACGGACCGCACGGCGCGCGCAGCGGGCCGCCAGGGCCAGCCGCCCATGTCGACCGCGACGCGGCGGAAATCCACCGCCGCCGGGCTGGCCGGAAAGGCCTCCACCACGGTCTGCCGCAGCCGCCGCGCGTCCGCCAGGTGCGGATCGGCCCGCACCCAGCCGGCCGCCTCGAGCGACACCGCGAGGTAGCGGCTGCCGGTGTTGGCCAGGTTGGTGGTGATCCGCTGCGCCTCTTCGGCGCCGGCGACGCCATCGACGAGGAAGCGCAGCTGCTTCAAGCCATGCGCGTAGTGCAGGCGCTTGATGCCCGCGTAGGCCGAGGTGATGGATGCGGCGCTCGGCTGCAGCACCAGCAGCAGTTCGTCCGCCATCCGGGCCAATGCCGACAGCCGGCCCTCGGCGTCGATCTGCGCGGCGATCAGCACCACGCCGCCGCGGCACAACAGGCGCGGGTCGATCTCCGCGTGCCGATCGCCGAGCGGCGCCGGCAGCACGCCGACGCCGCAGCCGGCACGCGCGACCGCGCCCTCGCAGCTCAGCCGGCGGTCGGCCACGTCGGCCAGGTCGCCGAGCGGATCGATGGCCCAGGCGGCGCAGATCGCCGCCGCCGTGCCACCGTGCTCGTCGAGCACCAGCACGTCCTTGCCCTGGTGGACCAGGGCCGCGCCGAGGTTCATGGTGGCTGCGGCGGCATCCTCGCCGGGCCCCATGCCCGCGACGGCAATGACGCGCGTCGGCGTGTGCGCCAGCAGGCGCCGCAATCCGTCTGCCTGATCGGCAACCAGCTTGGTCATGTCTTGCTCCTCAACCGTGCTGCTCGAGCGCCCGGGGCTGCTGGGTCGGCGCGGTGGACTCGGTGCCGAGCGCCTCCAGCAGCATGAAGAGCTTGCCGACCCCGAGATACAGCGCGTTGCCGGTCAGCGGCCGGCTCGATCGCACCGGCCGCCCTGTGAGCTGGTTCAGCAGCATGCGGGTGCGATCGGCCCACTCTCCCTTCGCATGCAGCAGGCGCCAGACCGTGGTGGTCACCTGGCCGGCGATCAGCAGGCGCTTCATCATGTCCGGGTCGCCCAGCTCGCCCATGCCGCCCACCAGCTGCACGCCCTGCCGGATGAGGCGGAAGCAGGGGTCGGCCTCGGCCGCCCAGCCCTGCCATTGGGCCAGCTGGCGTGCCGGCACCTCGCCGCCGATGTTCGACAGCAGGTAGCCCTGGGCCAGGATCTTCTGGCCGCGCTCGTCGAGCACGCGCGTGATCACGCAGCGCAGCACCGGCAGCGCGTCCTTGTCGACGGCCGCCGTCGAGCCCAGGCGAAGCAGCACCTCGGCATGGGCCTCGCACTGCAGCGCGGGCTTGCCGCGGAACACGACCGCCCGCGCTTCGCCGAACTCGACAGGCAGCCGCGCCAGCGTGCTCGACGCCTCGGAGACCGGGTCGGTCACCGCGGTCGAGCCCGGCGCGCGCGCCAGCCATCGCTGTCCCTGGGCTTGCCATTCGGCCATCGATTCGACGCCCGGCAACCGGGGCAGCACGTGCACCAGCGTGCGGCCGAGCGACTGCTGGCGCAGCCACTGGACCTGCCGCAGGCCCGGCTTGCGCCTGGCGTCCGGGCCGCCGCGCACCGCCGCGGTCGACAGCCACTGATTGGGCGCCGCGAGCGGCAGGCCGCTGCGGTCGGACAAGAGCAGGCTGCTCTGGCATTCGTAGGCGTCGCCGCCTTCGTTCGAGCGCAGGCCGACCTGCCCCGACAGGGCCAGCACGTGGGTGTCGCACCCGGCCACGACCTCGCTGCGCGCCTGCACCAGCAGGTCGTCCAGCACCGACTTGTGGCCGATGGCCCCGTCGCCCGCGTTGCGCCACAGGCGGCGCGCGCTCTCGAAGCCGATCTGCGCCCCGGCCAGCGCGCCGGCGGCGGTCGCGAGCTCCTGGGCGTCGTGGGCCATGGCGCGGATCAGGTTCTGGTACTGCAGCCGCAGCCGGTCGGCCTCGGCCTGCGCCTGGACGACCTGGGCCTGTGGCGCCGCGCCTGCGGACTCCTCCTGCATGTCGACCTCGGCCGGCACGAACAGCGGGTTGTGGCGGCGCGGCTGGAACACGCTGTCGACCAGCTGCGAGCGGTCGGCCAGCATCAGGTTCTCCGGCACCTTCTGGCCGCTGGAGATGTAGTGCACCGGCAGCCGGTGGCGGATCACGGTGTCGATCAGCGCGCCCGGGTGCGTGGACTCGTCGACCTTGGTGAAGATGCAGCCCGCCAGGTCGTTGCCGGCACCGCCGTTGCGATAGGCGTGCACGACTTCGTTGAGCGTATCGCCGTGGCTGGTCGCGTTGAGCAGCAGCAGCCGCTTGACCGGACGGTGGCTGTTGCACAGCATCGCGATCTGGTCCGACACCGAACGGTCGCGCTGGCTCATGCCGACCGTGTCGATCAGCACCATGTGCTTGTCGCGCAGGTCCTGCAGCACCAGGTGCAGGTCGGCCGCATCCTTGACCGCGAACACCGGCACGTCGAGGATCTGGCCGTAGATGCGCAACTGCTCGTAGGCGCCGATCCGGTAGCTGTCGGTGGTCACCAGCGCCAGCTTGTCGGCGCCGAAGCGCATCACGCAGCGCGCCGCCAGCTTGGCGGTGGTGGTGGTCTTGCCGACGCCGGTCGGGCCCATCAGCGCGTAGACGCCGCCTTGCGCGAGCAGCGCGTCCTCGTCCTCGTGCACCGGCACCGCGCGGATCAGCTCGGCCCGCGCGAAGGCCATGCCCTGCGCATAGGTCTGGCCGGTCGGCAGTTTCTCCAGCATGGCCTTGGACAGGCGCGCGCTGAAGCCGGCGCCGAGCAGCGTGCGCAGCAGGCGGCCGCGCACCGGGTCCTGGCGCTGGCGGTCGTTCCAGACCACGCTCGCGAGCTGCTCCTCGAGCATGCCGCGCATCGAGTGAAGTTCGTTCATGACCACGTCGGTGGGTGCCACCGGAGCGGCGACCGTGGCGGCCGGCGCTGGAGCCGAAGTCGGAGCCGGCATTGCCGCAGGCATCGGCATCGGCATCGGCATCGGCGTCGCCGGTGCGACCGGTGCCGGTGCCGGTGCAGCGATCGGCGCCTTGGCGGCCACCAGCGGCGCGGCGCTCGCCACCGCCTGCGTCACTTCGCTGTCGGCCATGGCCACGATCTCGACTCCCTCGGGAATCACGCGATGGTTCAGCACGATGGCTTCGGCGCCGAGCGCCTCGCGCACCAGCCGAAGGGCCTCGCGGCTGGTGGCGGCAACGAATTTGCGGGCCGTGGCCCGCACGTCTGTAGAAATGCTCAAACTCTTCCTCCGATGGTGGCGGTGATCTTGATGTTGCGAGAGTCAGGAATCTCCGCGTGGGAGAGCACCTTCAACTGGGGCAGGCTGCGGCGCAGGAAGCGCGACAGCAACACGCGCAGCGCGTGCTGCACGACCAGCACCGGCGCCAGGCCCATCTGTTCCTGGCGCACGATGGCGGCCTGGGCCTGGCGCAGCAGGTTGTCGGCCAGGCCGGGCTCGATGCCGCTGCTGCTGGTCATGGCCTGCTGCAGCACGCTGTCGAGCGAGCCGTCCAGCCCGATCACCTGCAGCTCGGTGTCGCCAGGGAACAGCTGCTGCGTGATCGCGCGGCCGAGCGCCAGCCGGACCAGCGTCGTCAATTCGGTCGCGTCCTTCACGGTCGGCGCATGCTCGGCCATGACGTCGAGGATGGTGCGCATGTCGCGGATCGGCACTTCTTCCTCGAGCAGGTTCTGCAGCACCTTGTGCAGCGTGCTCAGCGTGATGACCTTCGGCACCAGGTCCTCGGTCAGCTTCGGCGCGGTCTTGGCGATCTGGTCCAGCAGCTGCTGCACTTCCTGCCGCCCCAGCAACTCGGCGGCATGGGTCTGGATCAGGTGATTCAGGTGGGTGGCCATCACGGTGCAGGCGTCGACCACGGTGTAGCCGTGGATCTGTGCCTGCTGGCGCAGGTTGCCGTCGATCCACACCGCCGGCAGGCCGAAGGCCGGGTCCTGCGTCAGCGTGCCGGGCAGGCTGCCCGTGACCTGGCCCGGGTTGATCGCCATCCATTGGTTCGGGAAAGCCTCGCCGCGACCGATCTCGACGCCCTTCAGGCTGATCACGTAGGTGTTGGGCTTGATCTCGAGGTTGTCGCGGATGTGCACCACCGGGACCAGGAAGCCGATCTCCTGCGCGATCTTCTTGCGGATGCTCTTGATGCGGCCCAGCAGTTCGCCCTGCTGCGACTGGTCCACCAGCGGGATCAGCCGGTAGCCGACCTCCATGCCGAGCGGATCGACCAGCGAGATGTCGTCCCAGCTGGCCTCGGCGGCCTCGGCCACCGGCCCGGCCGCAGCCTGCGCGGCCTGGGCCGCGGCCGCTTGCGCCGCCTCCTGCCGCGGCTTGCGCTTGAGAAGGCCTCGGCCCAGCCACGCCAGGCCGCCCGCGATCAGCAGGAAGGCCAGGTTCGGCATGCCCGGGATCATGCCCATCAGGCCGATGATCGCGGCCGTCAGGAACAGCACCTGCGGGTTGGAGAACAGCTGGCCCGTGAGCTGGCTGCCGACGTCCTCGTCGGTGGTCACGCGCGAGACGATCACGCCGGCCGCGGTCGAGATCACCAGCGCCGGGATCTGGGCCACCAGGCCGTCGCCGATCGCCAGCAGCGTGTAGGTCTTGCCCGCGGTCGAGAAGTCCAGCCCGTGCTGCACCACGCCGACCACCAGCCCACCGATGATGTTGATGACCATGATCAGCAGGCCGGCGACCGCGTCGCCGCGCACGAACTTGCTGGCACCGTCCATCGAGCCGTAGAAGTCGGCTTCCTGCGCGACTTCGGTGCGGCGCTTGCGCGCGATGTCCTCGCCGATCAGGCCGGCGTTGAGGTCGGCGTCGATCGCCATCTGCTTGCCGGGCATGGCGTCGAGCATGAAGCGCGCGCCGACCTCGGCGATGCGCCCCGCGCCCTTGGTGATCACCATGAAGTTGATCAGCACCAGGATGATGAAGACCATCACGCCGACCGCGAAGTTGCCGCCGACCAGGAAGTGGCCGAAGGCCTCGATCACCTTGCCCGCCGCATCGGGCCCCGTGTGGCCGTGCATCAGCACCACGCGGGTGGAGGCCACGTTGAGCGACAGCCGCAGCAGCGTGGAGAACAGCAGCACCGCCGGGAAGGCGGCGAAGTCCAGCGCCTTCATCGTGTACATGCTGACCAGCAGCACCATCACCGACAGCGCGATGTTGAAGGTGAACAGCAGGTCGAGCAGGAAGGGCGGCAGCGGCAGCACCATCATGCTCAGGATCATGATGATGAGGATCGGGCCGGCCAGTCCCTTGAACGGGCTGCCGGAGAAGAACTGCGTCGGCAGACGCATCAGATTGGTCATCGCGTTCATGGAGCCACCGTGTATTGAAGTTCTTCGGGAACGGCGACGTCGGTCGGCGTGCGCGGCGCCTCGCCGCCTTCGGTCTTCCAGCGCTTGAGCTGGTACACCCACGCCAGCACCTCGGCCACCGCGGTGTAGAGGCCGGCGGGAATCTCGTCGCCCAGCCGCGTGTGTTTGTAGAGCGCCCGCGT
Source organism: Variovorax sp. M-6 (assembly GCF_052114385.1). Lineage (NCBI taxonomy): Bacteria > Pseudomonadati > Pseudomonadota > Betaproteobacteria > Burkholderiales > Comamonadaceae > Variovorax > Variovorax sp. M-6. The sequence goes on from NZ_JBFREQ010000010.1 coordinate 186,361, forward strand.
GAGGGGCGGCGCCTCGAGGATCGCCACCTTGTTGGCGACCGCGATCTCGCGGATGCGCTGCGCGATCAGGTCGGTGCCCTTGGCCACCACGCGCGGCGCGCGCATGTCGCCGTCGACGTACTTGAGCGCGACCGCGAAGTGCGTCGGGTTGGTGACCACGATGTCCGCCTTCGGGACCTCGGCCATCATCCGGCGTTTGGCCATCGCCTGCTGCTGGCGGCGGATCTGCGCCTTGATGTGCGGGTCGCCTTCGCTTTCCTTGTGCTCCTGGCGCACGTCCTCACGCGACATGCGCAGCTTCTTGTAGTAGGTCCAGAGCTGCCAGGGCACGTCGACCAGCGCCACCAGCAGCAGCGCGGAAGCGATCAGGGCGCAACTGCGCGCCACCAGCATGATGGTGTGCGGCAAGGCGGTCGTTTCGGGCTGGCCCAGCAGCGCCATGACCGCCTCGAGGTCATCCATGATCACCAGGTAGGCGACGCCGCCGATCAGCAGCGACTTGGCCAGCGCCTTGACGAGTTCGGCCAGCGACTGGGAAGAGAACATGCGTCCGATGCCGGCGAGCGGGTCGAGCTTGCCGAAATTGGGCGAGACCGCCTTGCCCGACAGCAGCCAGCCGCCGAGCATCATCGGCGCCACCACCGCGGCCACGACCATCATCGCGAACAGGGGCGCGAGCGCCATCAGGGTCTGCATCCCCATCCAGGCGGTGCGGGCCAGCATCTGCGTGGGTTCGTAGGCGATGCCGCGCTCGAACTGCAGGCCGCGGCGCATGGCGGCGCTCAGGGTGCCGCCGAGCGACTCGGCGGTGAACCAGAGGCCGCCGATGGCGGTCGCCAGCATCACCAGCGTGGTCAGCTCGCGGGAGCGGGCCACATTGCCTTCTTCGCGCGCCTTTTCGAGGCGCCGCTCGGAGGCCGGTTCCGTTTTTTCGAGATCGCTTTCCTCAGCCATTCATGCTCCTGGAGCAGCAGGCGAGGAACGCCTGCACATGACTGATTATTCGATTCGAAGGGCCGGAACAATCGCCCGATCAAGAGCGCTAACGCCCTCCTTCTCGCCCAATGGGCAGGTCAGAAACCGAGGCTCTCCAGCAAGTCGTCGACCTGCGACTGGTCGGCCACCGCATCGGGGTGCCCGGCCACGATCTGCGGGCCGTTCTGCAGGCTGTTGTTGACGATTTCCTGCCGCTTCTCGAGCGGCGTGTTGTCGAGCAGGACCTGGAGCAGCTCGGTCTCCATGCCGTTGACCACTTCCATCATCTTCTTGATGACCTGGCCCGTCAGGTCCTGGAAGTCCTGCGCCATCAGGATCTCCATGAGCTGCGTGTTGATCGCATTGGCCTTCACCGGCACGTCCGCCAGGTAGCCCCGCGTGTCCATCACGAGTTCGCGCGCATGGTCGAGCTCGATCGGATTGGCGAACCATTCGTCCCAGCGCTTGCTCAGGCCCTTGGCATCGGTGGCCAGCCCTTCCTGCAGCGGCTGCGCGACGTCGATGGCGTTGAGCGCGCGGTGCGCCGCCCGCTCGGTGGTCGCGGCCACGTAGGCCAGCCGGTCGCGGGCATCGGGGATCGCCTGGGCCGCCTTGGCCACCTCCTTGTCGAGCCCCAGTTCGCGCAGGCCTTCGCGCAACTGACGCGTCAACTGCCCGATGCGGCCCAGCAACTCTTCGGCGGTGTTCCCCTGTTCGGCGTCGATCGCGTTCTTGCTCATGGTGCTCAACCTTTGCTGAGTTTCTCGAAGATCTTGGTGATCTTCTCTTCGAGCGTGGCGGCCGTGAAAGGCTTGACCACATAGCCGTTCGCGCCGGCCTGCGCCGCCGCGACGATGTTCTCCTTCTTGGCCTCGGCCGTCACCATCAGCACCGGCAGCTTGCTGAGCTCGGGGTCGGCGCGGATGGTCTGGAGCATGGTCAGGCCGTCCATGTTGGGCATGTTCCAGTCCGAGACCACGAAGCCGAAGTTGCCGCCGCGCAGCTTCTCGATGCCGGCGGCGCCGTCCTCGGCTTCGTCGACGTTGAGGAACTCGAGCTCCTTCAACAGGTTGCGCACGATGCGGCGCATGGTCGGGAAGTCGTCCACGACCAGGATCTTGATGCTCTTGTCAATCACGTTTTTCTCTCCACTCAAACAGTTCGTTGTCAAACCCGGTTCGTGCGCGCACCGAAGGTGCGCAGGTGCGCCAGCACGCGGCGCGCCATCTCTCCCAGCGGGGCCACCTCGTCAGCGGCGCCGAGCGCGATCGCTTCCTTCGGCATGCCGAAGACCACGCAGCTGGCCTCGTCCTGGGCGAAGGTGTGGGCGCCGGCGCGCTTCATGCGCAACAGCCCCTCGGCGCCATCCTTGCCCATCCCCGTGAGGATCATCCCGATCGCGTTCTTGCCGGCATGCCTGGCCGCCGAGTCGAACAGCACGTCGATCGAGGGGCGATGGCGGTTCACCGGCGGCTCCTGGTCCAGGTGGGCCACGTAGTTGGCGCCGCTGCGGCCGAGCGACAGGTGGAACCCGCCCGGCGCGATGTAGGCATAGCCCGGCAGCACGCGCTCGCCGTGCTCGGCTTCCTTGACCGTGATGCGGCACAGGCCGTCGAGCCGCTGCGCGAACGAGCGCGTGAAGCCCGCAGGCATGTGCTGCGCGATGAGGATCGCCGGCGAATCCGGCGGCAGCGGCTGCAGCACCTCGCGGATCGCCTCGGTGCCGCCCGTGGAGGCCCCGATGATGATCAGCTTCTCGGTGCTCAGCAGCGGACTGCGCAAGAGCGCCTCGGGCGCGCCGTCGGCCGCGCCGCGCGCCGAGGCGGCATGCCGCGACGGCAGCAGCCGGGCGCTGGCGGCCGTGCGGATCTTGCCCGCGATCAGCTCGGTGTAGTTGAGCAGGCCGTCGCGCACACCCAGGCGCGGCTTGGTCACGAAGTCGATGGCGCCTAGTTCCAGTGCGCGCAGCGCGATTTCCGAGCCGCGCTCGGTCAGCGACGACACCATGACCACCGGCATCGGCCGCAGGCGCATCAGCTTCTCGAGGAACTCGAGGCCGTCCATGCGCGGCATCTCGACGTCGAGCGTGAGCACATCCGGGTTGGTGACCTTGATGAGGTCGCGGCCCACCAGCGGATCGGCCGCCGTGCCGACGACCGTCATGTCAGGCTGGCTGTTGATGATTTCGGTCATCACGCTGCGTATCAACGCCGAATCGTCGATGCACAACACCTTGATCTTGTTTGCGCTCACCAGAATCCTTTGGTTCGTGCCACCGGCGTCGTCTCGCCGCCGGCGCAGTTGAATTTGCGCAGCTCGATCGGCGGGCGCTGGACGGACAGCTTGCGCAGCAGTTCGCCCTCCTCGCGCTGGATCGCCTGCACGTCGTTCTGAGCCCGCAGCTTGCGCACCACGGCCTTGCCGCTCGCCGGCATGAAGCACACGCGTCGCGCGTGCTGGCCGCGCAGGTCTTGCGCGGCGACGCTGATGCGCTCGGTCTGGAGGTAGCGCAGGACGAAGTCCGCGTTGCGGTCGCCGATGTTGAGGGTGGTCATGTTCGCCAGTACCGCGGCGCCGCCGAACACCTTGGCCTGCAGCCGCTCGCGCCGCGCGCCGGAGCGGATCAACTCGCGGATCAGCACGTCCATCGCGTAGGCGCCGTAGCGCATCGACTCGACGGCGTCGCGCGAGACCGCGTCGCCCTCCTCCGGCAGCATGAAGTGGTTCATGCCCGCGACGCCGTTGTCGATGTCGAGAATGCAGGCCGCAACGCAGGAGCCCAGCACCGTGGTCAGCACCGTGTCGGTGGTGGTCACGAAGTATTCCGACGGCAGCAGCTTGACCGCCATGCTGCCGACATCGCGGTCGAAGTAGTGGTGGTTCGCCAGCGACCCCGGCACCCCGGCGCTCATGCTCGCCCCCACGCTCGGCAGGTCCTGGGCCGGCTCCGCACTGCGCTCATGCAACGCCCGCCTTGGCCTTCACCCGCGCCAGCTCGTACACCGTGTGGCCGAGCGACTTGAAGCTCTGGTTGACCAGCGAGGCGTTCTCCGAATGGCCGGCGAACAGGAGGCCGTTGGTCTTCAGCAGCGGCGCGAAGCGGTCGAGCACCTTCTTCTGCGTCGGCTTGTCGAAATAGATCATCACGTTGCGGCAGAAGATCGCATCCACCGGCTCCTTCACCGACCACGAAGGATCGAGCAGGTTCAGGCGCGAGAACTTCACCAGTTGCGCGACCTCGGGCCGGATGCGGACCTTGCCGGCATTGGAGCCGGTGCCCTTGCTGAAGAAGCGGCGCAGCCGCTCGGGCGACAGCCGACTCACCTGCTCGGCCGTGAAGACGCCGGCCTGGGCCTTGGCCAGCACCGCGGTGTCGATGTCGGTCGAGATCACCCGCGCCGCGTTGGCCTTGTCGCCGAGCGCCTCGATCAGCGTGATCGCGATCGAGTAGGGCTCCTCGCCGGTCGAGGCCGCCGAACACCAGATCGTGACCGGGTCCCTGGCCTTGCGCACGTGCTCGGCCAGCACCGGGAAGTGATGGGCCTCGCGGAAGAAGGAGGTCAGGTTGGTGGTCAGCGAGTTGATGAAGGACTGCCATTCGTCGCCGTCCTGGCGCGACTCCAGCAACTCGAGGTAGGAAGAGAACTCCGGCAGCCGCAGCTCGCGCAGTCGACGCGACAGGCGGCTGTAGACCATCTGCCGCTTCTGCTCGCCCAGCGCGATGCCGGCCCGCCTGTGAATCAGCGTTCGGACCTTGGAGAAGTCGCTGTCGGTAAATAGGAATTCGGTGTTCACGGCCGGCGTCGGTGCATGCGCTTCAATGTACATAGCGAGCCTCTTTTCCAATGGTTCGATCAAGGGGACAAATACCTTGCAGCTCGCGTGACAGGCTCATCCTGTCGCCTCGTGCGCGTTCACCTCTTGCGACCAGACCATCGCCGCGAGGTGCGCCGCATTGACCTGGCTGGAGCTCACGAAGAGCGCCTCCGACAGCCGCGCCGCCTGGGCGCCGTCACCCTCGCAGGCTTCGGCCAGCGCGAGGAAGGGTGCATAGACGCCCTTGCGCTCCAGAATCGCCTGCTGGACCGACTCCGCGAGCTGTACCCGCGCGAGCACCTGCTCCATGGAGATCCCGAGCAGCTGGTCGATCAGCGAGAACATGCCGACCACGAACAGGTTGTCGGCCTCGCCGGCCGGCAGCATCCGCTGGCCCATCAGCTCGACGAAGCGCCCGCGCGTGATCGCCTTCTTGGTCATGAAGGGCGAGCTCGACTTGTTGCTCGTCGCCAGCAGCAGCGACAGCCAGCGGAACAGCGGCGCGTAGCCGAGCATCGCCACCGCATGGCGCAGCGAATGGATCTCGACGCCGGCGCCGATGGCGGGGGAATTGATGTGGCGCAGCAGCCTGTAGGTCAGCGCGGCGTCGCGCTTGAGCGCCGATTCGATCGCGCGCAGGTTCTCGTTGCGCTGGATCTTGTGCATCAGGCGCACGATCAGCATCGACTCGGGCTGCAGGGCGTCGCCGCCTTCCTTCACCAGCGGGTGCGTCAGCGAGCCGTCGACGAGCACGTCCACGCGGCGCTCGGCGCAGGACTCGGCCTGCTGCCAGTTGTCGATGCGCGTGGCGATCAGTTGCAGCGGCGCGCGTCCCGGCGGCTCGTCGCAGCGCATGCGCGCCACCCGGTCCGGATCACCGTCGCCGACGTCGACGTGGGTGATGATTTCGCAGAGCTCGGGGTCGCTCGGGAGCGCGTCGGCGTCGCGCAGCATGAAACCGAAGCCCTGCTCGCGCAGGAACAGAAGCATCGAACGCGTGTCGGCGTCCATCAGGTCGCCGACCCCCATGCACAGGATCACGTTTTCAGGCGGCAGCGACTGGAGCTCGGCCAGGAACAGGGCATCGACCGTGACATCGAGGAAGATCACGAGGCGGCCGAGGCGCCAGCCGGTGCGCGTCGGGTTGAGATGCTTGCAGATGTTGTCGAGCAGCGCCTTGAACTGGCTCGACGCGTCCGGCGTCGCCTCGGCGCCGGGTGCCGGCAGCCAGGCCATGCGATAGCCCTTGACCCGCTTCTGCGCGTCCAGCTGCAGGGCGTAGCGCACATAGCCGCTGGCCTCGCTCGGCTCCAGCGGATCTTCCTCCTGTTCACCGGCATCGCGCGCGGCGGCGAAGCTGTCGGCGGCGCCCTCGCCGGTCGCGGCCGGGCCCGAGCCCGGTAGTTTGAAGAAATCAAAGTGCATTGCAAATGTCTCCGTCTGAAGCTTGTGTCAAGCATCCCCGTCTGCGGGATGTCCGGGGCATTGCATGGAAAAGCGTCAGGCCGCGATCGCCTGCGGCCTGGCGGCGCCGGCCAGCGCGGCGGCGCTCGCGGCCTGCGCGCGCTGGATACGCGGCATGGCGCCGACGTCGATGATGAAAGCCACGCTGCCGTCGCCCAGGATCGTCGCGGCCGAGATGCCCGGCACCTTGCGGTAGTTGGTCTCGAGGTTCTTCACCACCACCTGGTGCTGTCCGAGGAGTTCGTCGACCAGCAACGCGAAGCGCGCGTCGTCGGCCTGCACGATCACCAGGATGCCCTGGGTCGGGTTCACCTGCGCGCCCGCGACGTCGAAGACGCGGTGCAGCTCGATCAGCGGCAGGTACTCGCCGCGCACCTTGATGACGTGGCCCTCGCTGGTGATCGAATGCAGGTGATCGGCGAGCGGCTGCAGCGACTCGATCACGTAGCTCAGCGGCAGGATGTAGGCCTCGGCCCCGACCTTGACCGACATCCCGTTGAGGATCGCCAGCGTCAGCGGCAGCACGATGCGGGTGGTGGTGCCGTGGCCGCCGCGCGACTGGATCTCCACGTGGCCGCCCATCTCCTGGATGTTGCGCTTCACCACGTCCATGCCGACGCCGCGGCCCGAGATGTCGGTCACCTGCTCGGCAGTCGAGAAGCCGGGCGCGAAGATCAGCTGCCAGACTTCCTCGTCGGGCATGGTCTCGCTCACGGCCAGGCCCTGCTGCATGGCCTTGGCCAGGATCTTCTCGCGGTTCAGGCCGGCGCCGTCGTCGCTGACCTCGATCACGATGTTGCCGCCGTGGTGCTGCGCCGACAGCAGCAGCTGGCCGGTGGCGTCCTTGCCCTTGGCGAGGCGGATGTCGGGCGTCTCGATGCCGTGGTCGAGGCTGTTGCGCACCAGGTGCGTGAGCGGATCGACGATGCGCTCGATCAGCCCCTTGTCGAGCTCGGTCTCCTTGCCGTAGGTGTCGAGGCGAACCTGCTTGCCCAGCTTGGCGCTGACGTCGCGGATCACGCGCGGGAAGCGGCTGAAGACGTAGTCCATCGGCATCATGCGGATCGACATCACGGACTCCTGCATGTCGCGCGCGTTGCGCTCCAGATGGCCGAGGCCGCTCAGGAAGCGCTCGTAGACCACCGGGTCGAGCATGGTCGCAGCCTGTGTGAGCATCGACTGCGTGATGACCAGTTCGCCCACCAGATTGATGAGCTGGTCGACCTTCTCGACATCGACGCGGATCGAGCTCGACTCCTTGGCGGCGGCGGGCGAGGCGGCGGCCTGCGCCTTGGCGCCGGGCTCGGCGCTGGGCGGCACGGGCGCGGGCACGGGTGCCGCTGGCGCGGCCTGCACTTGCGCCTGTGCGGCCGGCTCCTCGACCGGCTCCTCGGCCGCTTCGCGCGAGATGTCGATCTGCGATTCGTCGATCACGAAGCAGCAGACGGCGACGATGTCCTCCGGGTTGCAGGTGGTCTCCAGCATCACGGTCAACTGGTCGTTGCTGCGCGTGCGCGAGACCAGCCGGCCGAGGTTGGCCAACTCGTCGGCGAGCAGATCGCATTCGCTGTCCGACAGCCGGGCGAAGCGGATGCGCAGCGCACCGGACGCCAAAGGCGCCGCGGCGGCCACGGGTGCCGGTGCGGCCGACACCGCGGGCGGCGCGGCGGGCGTGGGTGCAGGCGCGCCACCGGCGCCGTTCTCCATCGCCAGTTGCTGGAGCACGGCGCAGATGTGCGCGACGCGGGCGGCTTCAGGCTCTTTGTTCGCCTGGTAGGCAGTGACTTGTTCTTGCAAGGCGTCCTTCGTTTCCAAAAAGGCATCGATCATCGGACCGCTCAGGCGCAACTGGCCATGGCGTGCCCGGTCCAAAAGTGTCTCGAGCAGGTGCGTCGTCTCGGTCAGCGCGGTGAAGCCGAACGTGGCGGCGCCGCCCTTGATCGAGTGCGCCGCCCGGAAGATCGCGTTGAGCTGCTCGCTGTCCGGCGACTCGACGTCGAGTTCGAGCAGCAATTGCTCCATCTGTGCCAGAAGCTCGATCGCTTCGACAAAGAATGCTTGGGAAAACTGGCTGAGGTCCATCTGTTTGCTCCGATCCCGGCCCCGAAGGGCCGTGTGCTGGGTCTGTCGTCTCTGTTACTGCGTCGGGGCCTGGGGCTTGAAGGCGGCCGGCTTCAGGTCGTCGCTGCTGCCCGGTGCGACGGCCCGCGCCGCGCTCACCCGCGCGGCCGCGCCGTCGCCGCTGTTCTCGCGCTCGATCCGATCCTGCGTCTGGCGATTGAGCAGGATGATGCTGATGCGCCGATTGATCGGATTGCGCGGCTCCGCGTTGTCCAGGTGCATGCTGTCGGACAGGCCCACCACGCGCAGCACCTTGGTCTCGGTCATGCCGCCGATCACCAGCTCACGCCGCGAGGCGTTGGCGCGATCGGCCGACAGCTCCCAGTTGCCGTAGGCCTTGTCGCCGTTGGTGTAGACGAAGGCATCGGTGTGGCCTGACAGCGTGATCTTGTTGGGCAGCTCGTTGAGCTTGGGACCGAGCTCGCGCAGGATGGCGCGCATGTGCGGCACCACGCGGGCACTGGCGAGATCGAACATCGGCCGGTTCTCGCTGTCGACGAGCTGCAGGCGCAGGCCCTCGGTCGTGATGTCGATCAGGATCTGCGAGCGGAACTGCTTGAAGACCGGGCTGTTCTCGATCAGCGCATCGAGCCGCTTCTTCATCTCGGCCAGGCGCGCCGCGTCGGCCTCCTCCTCGCTCTGGCTGACCTGCTGGACCTCGCCCACGGTCTGGATCGGGTCGGCGCCGCCGCCCGGGATCATGCTGGTGCTCAGGCTGCTTTTCTCGCCGCCGCTGATCGCGACCTTGAGCGGCATGCGGAAATGCTCGGCGATGCCTTCGCGCTGCTTCGGCGTCGAGATGGACAAGAGCCACATCACGAGGAAGAACGCCATCATGGCGGTCATGAAGTCGGCGTAGGCGATCTTCCAGCCGCCGCCATGATGGCCGCCGCCGCCCGCGACCACCCGCTTGATGACGATGTGCTTCTTTTCTGCGCTCATGTCCGCGCTCCGTGCCGGTCAGCGTGCCTTGACTTCCCGAACATGGTCATCCAGTTCGGTGAAGGAGGGGCGCTCGGTCGAGAACAGCACCTTGCGGCCGAACTCCACTGCGAGCTGCGGCGCATAGCCGTTGAGGCTGGCGAGCAGGGTGACCTTGGCGCACTGGTAGACCTTCATGGCCTCTTCGACCTTCTGGCCGATCAGCGATGCCAGCGGCGACACGAAGCCGTAGGCGAGCAGCACGCCCAGGAAGGTGCCGACCATCGCGTGCGCAATCAGCGCGCCCATCTCCGAGGGCGGCAGATTGGCGGAAGCCAGCGCGTGGACCACGCCCATCACGGCCGCCACGATGCCCAGTGCGGGCAAGGCATCGGCGACGCCGGCCAGGCTGTGCTGGGGCACCTCGGCCTCGTGGCGGATGGTCTCGATCTCGTGGTCCATCAGGGCCTCGATCTCGAACGGGTCGGTGTTGCCGCTGATGACCAGGCGCAGGTAGTCGCAGAGGAACTCCATCAGTTCGCTGTCGGCAACGATGACCGGGTAGCGCCCGAAGATCTCGCTCTCGCCCGGGTTCTCGACGTCGGACTCCAGCTTCATCATGCCGTCCTTGCGCGCCTTGGCGAGCAACTCGTACAGCAGCGCCAGCAGGTCCATGTAGAGCTGCCGGTTGTGCTTGGACGAACGCAGCAGCAGCGGCAGCTCCTTCATCGTCGCCTTGATGGTCTTGCCGTTGTTGCCGGCGATGAAGGCGCCCAGCGCGGAGCCGCCGATCATCAGCAACTCGACGGGCTGGAACAGGACGCCGAAATGCCCGCCCATCAGGGCATAGCCGCCGAAAACGGCCCCTATCACTACCAGGTATCCAACCAGCACGAGCACGCGCGTCCCCTTTTGCCCGCAGGCGTCAAATCAAGAAAAACTCTGAAATCAATGAAAAATTACCGTTTTCAATGAACTCCGTTCGCGCTCAGTGCGGAATGCGCGGCGAGAATCGAAGGCTGCGATGACGGCAGGCTCTCAACCGGTTCCTCGACGCGCTTCGGACCGCGCGCCTTGCCGGCCCGCGAAGGTGGACGGCACAGCACGCACACATAGCCGTGCTTGTGGTCGTGCGCATGGGCAACGAAATGCCCGCCGCAACGGCTGCAGGTGCTCAATTGCAGCATGTCGCTGTCGAAAAACCGGACCATCGTGTAGGCACGCGTGAAATCCAGGACGATTTCCCCGCCGTGGGCCTCGATCTGCTCCGAATAAAGACGGTAGCTCTTGATCAGCGCCTGCAATTCGCCTTCCTGGGCCTCGTGCAGCATGAAGCGGTACATGTTGTAGAACATCGACGAATGGATGTTGGCCAGCCAGGTCATGTACCAGTCGGTCGAAAAAGGCAACAGGCCCTTGGGCGGCGAAACGCCTTTCAGTTCCTTGTAAAGGCGGATCAGCCGCTCGCGGCTCAATCCGACTTCCGCCTCGAGAAATTGGAGACGGGCGCCGAGCTCGATCAATTCAACCGCCAATTGAACCTGCCGGACCTCGCCGAGAACGCTTTTCGCAGTCATACCACGGCATCCGCTTCGCGTGTCTGGAGCTGGCGCGCCGCCATCAGGATCGACATGTGAGCCTGCTGCAGCGAGGTGTCCTTGCCTTCGCCGAAGACCGCGAACATCGGGTGGTCATCGAGGCGAAAACTGCAGAGCAGAAAATTCGATGTCGCCAATTTGACAATCTGCGTCAAAGACATGTTGGCCAGCAAGTCGGCCAATTCACGTCCGACGCCGAGGCGGTACATGGCCGCCGCGCGATCCTGTTTGGCAAGCTTTTGAGCGAGCAGCATATAGGCCAGGTTAATGTCGCCAATCTCTTTCGAGATGTCGCCATTATTGCCGCCGCCATCGATATCCATTTCCACTCTGAACTCCATTCAAAATCTAGTCTGCAGTCTATACACAATTTTTAACAACTTTGTCGGTGCACCCGCGGCCGTTGCGGAAAGTGAGACTTATCTGACACGCCGTTGGAATCGACTCACAATCCGGACTGTTCTTCCAATGGAAAGTAGTCCAAACTGTTTACGTTCGAAATAGGCGCTTCCGTTCAATTGATACACTAATTAGTATTAAAAATCGGACTGCACTACAAAGTATTAATATCAACAAAAATCTATTAACTCAATGAACATTCATTGAAACTGAAACAAAAAGTATCATTTCATTATTCAGAAATATTTCAGGATCTTTCATGACGGGCTGGCCTGCACCTCGGCGCGGCTTTCGAGCCCGTGGATCCAGGCCATCACCTCGGCCACCGCGAGATAGAGCTGCGGCGGAATCTGCTGGTCGAGATTGACCTGCATCAGCAGCTTGACCAAGCCGGACGAGGCGTGGACGTAGAGCCCGTTCTGCCTCGCCTCGCGCATGATCGACTCGGCCACCACGCCGTAGCCCTTGGCCACCACCACGGGGGCCCGGGTCTTGTCGGCGTAAGACAGCGCCACCGCGACGGGCCGATCGTCCATCGGCGTGCTCACGATGCGCCCTCCGGCCGCTCGGTCGATGGCGGCGCCATCGGCGCCACCTGCAGGTCCTGCACGCGCAGGCCGGCGGCTTCCAGCCGCTGCACCAGCGCGCCGCCATCGGCGCGCAATGCCGTCACCGTGCTCGGCTCGCTGGCCGCCAACCGGGCTTGCAGCCCCGGGCCCGCAAGACTCAGGCGGAGGTCCACCTCGCCCAGTCGCGGCAGTCGCATCGAGACCGTGGTCGACCAGCGCTGCGCGCCGTCGTCGGCGACCGCTTCGCCCGAGGGTTCGGCGGCTTCCTTCTCGACCGACCAGTTCATCGCCACGCCCGGCCAGGCCTCGCCGTTCCAGCGGAAGACCGCCGTCGCCAGCAGGTCGAGCTGTTGATGCACCAGACTCACGGCCTGCGGATGGATCACTTCGGCAGCCGGGACCACGGCTCTGGCCGCAGACGCGGCGGCGTGATGGACCGGGGCGGACTCTTCCAGTTGAGCGGACGCGGTCGCTTCCGGTGCCGGGCGCGCGGCCTCGCCGCGTCCGTAGGCGGCCTGCAGCCGTGCGGCATCAGCGGGCACGCCGGCATCGTCCTGCGGGGCGGCGCCATCCGCCGGCACGCCGGACTGGGCGGCCGGCAACGCGGCGCGCGACAAGGACGCGGTCTCGCCCTGCTCCGGATCGGCGGCGGGCGCCGCGGTCTCCGGCAGGGGCGGCGCCAGGGTGGCGGCCGCGGGGGCCACCGGGAGCGTTGCGACGGGCAACGGGACGGCCGCGGGGATCACCGGGAGCACCGTGGCGGCCGCCGGTTCGGCCGCTCTTTGCGCGGCCAGCGGTGTCGCCCAGCGCGCCTGGGGCTCCTCCATCAATTGCGCCAGCGTGCGGGTGCCGGATGCGAAATCGACCAGATGCGATTCGTAGAACAAGCCGCTGCGGGCCACGGTCTGCGACAGCGCACTGGCCAGCACGGGGGCCGACGGCACCTGCCGCGAGGGCCAGGCGGGCGCCGTGCCGCGCACCGGGCCGGCATCCGTTTCGAGATCGGCCAGCACCGCGCTGATGACGCGCGCCGCCACCGACAGCTCGGCCTCGGGCGGCTGCTGCGCCGCGGCGGCGGACGGCAGGCTCGGCGAACCACCGGGAAGCACGCGATCGAGTGCGGCCTTCGAGGGCAGGCGCACGTCGTTCTCGACCTTCAGCACCTGCGGCACCGCGCCGGGCGCGCCGATCTGGGCTTCGGCCTTGATCGCGAGGACGTCGAGCCGCGGCGAAGCCCTGACGGCCAGCAGCGCATCGATCAGTCCGGTGAGTCCACTCATGGCCAGCTCTCGCCCGCTCAGTGCGGCGGCCCGTAGGCCTTGCCCAGGCTGCGCTGCTGCTGCAGGTAGCTCATGCGGGCGATCAACTGCTCGATCTGCGGCTTGACCAGCCCGCAGACCTCGTCCTGGTCGGCGCGGATCTGATCGATCAGGCGACACGCCTGCTCGAACTGGCTGGGGTCCAGCACCTCCAGCGGAGCCAGTGCCTTCAGGCGCTCCACGAGCGCGGCGCACTGTTCCTCGAGTGCGGGAAGCAGGCCCCATTCCCTGGCCCGGGCCAGTTCCGCCATGCGTGCAACGCCCGAGGCGAGCTGCCCGTAGCAATGCACGACTTCACTCCTGGCTGCCATTTTGTCCCCTGTGGTTCTCATCGGGCGCATCAGGTGCGCGCCGGGCCGGCGTCGATCTCGCGCCAGGCCGATGCAATGTTTTCAAGAAGGCCATCGGCTTCGTCGAGCGCCTGCACATCGTTGCGCAGGTTGGCGTAGAGGAGCCTCTGGATGATGTAGCCGTAGAGCGCCGACAGGTTGGCCACCAGGGCCTCGCCTTCCGGGCCCGCGGTCTTGGCGTCGAGCACGGCCTTGAGGCCGTTGTCGACGATGTCGATCGCCTTCGAGATCGCCTGGCCCCTGGCCCCGATGTCGCCGACCGACAGGTGATGGCGGGCCATGCCGATGGACGACTTGGCGCCATCGAACAGCATGCAGATCAGCTGGTGCGGCGAGGCGCTCATGACGCCGGTATCGACGCCGATGCGCGCGTAGGCGCCGGCGCCGGTCCTGAAGCTGTGAGGTGTGTACATCGGCGGCTCTCTCTTGGCTGGATTACTTGCCCTTGCCGGCGTTCATCGCATCGAACTGCTTGGTGAGGTAGCTCAAGGTGGTGTTCATGCTGCTCATCAGCACGTCGAGCTGGTTGAACTGCTTGCGGTAAAGATCCACCTTGGTATCCACCCGCGTCTGCATCGCGTCGTACTGCTTGTCGAGTTCCTTGATCGTCGAGGTCACGCCGTCGGTGGCGACCTTCAGCGAACCGCCGGTGCGGTTGAGGTCTTCCACCAGCGCGTCCAGCTGCTTGCCGTAGCCCGCCGTGCTGCCGGTTGCGCTGGCGAAGAGTTTCGAGACGCCCGCCAGGTTGGCGTCGAGCGCCTTGTCGAGCTTGACCGAGTCCACCGCCAGCGTCCCGTCCTTCTGGAAGCCGACGCCGATCTCCGTCAGCACCTTCATCTCGTTCGGGCCGCCGATCTGCGGCGTCGTGAGCGCCTGCCGGATGCGGGTCTGGAGGTTGCGCAGGGTCGAGTCGCCCATCAGCGCGGCACCGGTCTTGGTGTCGGCGTCATAGGCGGTGAGCGAGCTCGCCGTGCTCTGCAGGCTGTTGTAGGCCTTGACGAAGTCGTTGATCGCGGTCTTCACCGAGGCCGTGTTGGCCTTCATCGAGAGGCCGGTCGTTCCCGCCCCCACCAGCGTGAGCGTGGTGCCCTGGATCGCGTCCTTGACCGTGTTGCCGGCGCTCGTGATGGCGATGCCGTTGACCGTGAGCTTGGCGTTCTGCCCCGCGACCGTCTGCTGCAGGTTCTGCGTGCCGGCCGGGTCGTTGTTCAGCAGGTTCTGCAGCGCGGCGTCGCCGTCGACCGAGATCCGCATGCTCGAGGTCTCGCCGGTCTGCGTGGAGACCAGCACCAGGCGATTGGGCGTGCCGCTGCCGTCGTTGACGATGCTGGCCGTGACGCCGGCATCGGCCGCGTTGATCGCATCGCGGATGCCGCCCAGCGTATTGTTGGTGGCGTCGATGGTGATCGGCTTGGCGACGCGCGAGGCGTCCGGGGTGAACCCGGCGCCGCTGTACTTGCCGGTCGCGGCGTCCAGCGTGCCGCCGGTGATGGTGCCGAAGTCGATCGTGATCTTGCCGCTGCCGATCGCGGTGGTCGTGCTCGCTTGGCCCGCCGTGATCGCCGACTGCGCCTGCGCCAACTGCGAGACCGTGATGTTGTAGCTGCCGGCCGAGCTGGAATCGGTGGACGAAGCCGAGAGGATGCCGCTCACGCTGGGCGTGCCCGTGACGGTCTGGAACAGCGCCGGGTCGGACAGCTTCTTGGCGGCGCTCTGCAACACGCCGAGCGCGCTTTGCAGCGAGCCATAGGCCGACAGCTTGCTGGTGTAGCTCTTCGCCTTGGCGCTCAGGGCCACCAGCGGCTGGCTTTCGGCCGTCTGGAGTTGCTTGAGCAGGTCGCCCAGGTTGAGGTTGGAGCCGACGCCCAGGCTGCTGATCGTTGCCATGTGAATGAATTCCTAGTTGATGAATGAAGAGGCGGGGGCGGCCTTCAGGCCTGCTGGCTCACCAGCAGGCCGGTCGATCGACCCATCACCTTGGCGAAACGAACCACCTCCTCGTTCGGGATCTGGCGAATCACTTCGCCGCTCGTCCGGTCGACCACCTTGACGATGACCTTGTCGGTGTCCCGGTCGACCTCGAACTGCAGGCTGATGGAGCGGACCGCGAACGACGCGTTGACTTCCTGCACCGCCGCCTCGACCTGCGCAGGCGTCGCCTCTTCGACCGGATCCGACACGGCGGCCGCGCTGGCGAATGCCTTCGCGATCGCGGCGCCGCCGGTGCGACCGGCGAGCAGTTGCGTCCATGGGCTTTCCATCGCGAGGGCGGCAGGCACGGGGTTCGACATGTTTTCCACCTTGGTTCTTCTTGACTTCGTTGTCCTCTGCGGCCTCGCCGTCGGCATGGCCGCAGAGGACAACGCAGGCCGCGAGGCCTGCGGGCGCCAGGGCCTTCCCTTGCGGGAGGGACCCGGCGTTCCTTTTCCTTTCTGCTAGTCGATCAACGCAGGAGGGAGAGCACGCCTTGCGTGGTCTGGTTGGCCTGCGACAGCACCGAGGTACCGGCTTGCTGCAGGATCTGGGCGCGCGTCATGTTCGACACTTCCACCGCGTAGTCCGCGTCTTCGATGCGCGAGCGCGACGACGACAGGTTGGTGATGGTGGTGCCGAGGTTGGCGATCGTCGAGCCGAAACGGTTTTGCACCGCACCGAGGTTGCCGCGCAGGCTGTCGACCTTGGCCAGGGCCGCGTCGATGGCAGCCAGCGGGTCGACAGTCTTGCTGCCCTTGCTGGTCGTATCCGTGGTCAGCTTGCCGGCCGAGTTGACATAGGCGGTGGCGCCAACGGCAGCCGCGTACTTGCCGGTGCCGGTCGTCGAGGCCACGGTCACTTCACCGTTGACTGCGTTGACTGCGTAGGTCGTGGTGTAGGCGCCGCCAGCGATCTTGGTCAGCTCCTTGTCGTTATCCATCCAGGTGTTGTTGGAAATGCCACCGACTGCGGCGAAGCCAACCGACGATGCGAAGATGCCCGAGCCGAGATTGACCGTCGCCGCGGGGGCAGCGTCGATCGCGGCCGTGACCTGGTCCTTGGTCGCCGTCTTGGTGTAGGTGAAGCCAGAGCCGGCAGCGGCGCCGAAGTTGTAGGTCGTGCCGTTCAGCTTGATGCTCGAAGCGCCGGCGGTGGTGTCAGCGCTGCCGAACAGCGTCGCGGCCGTGGCGGCCGGAGGAGCACCGACGTTGTTGGTCGTCAGGTTGCCGGCGGAGATGTAGGCCGCCTGGCCGCCGATCGTGATCGCGCCCGTGCTGTCGACTTCGAAATCGGTGGAACCGGACGCGCCGGTGAACGTGCCCGAGAACTTGTTGCCGGCGGTCGGCAGCAACGTGGCGGCGAAGGCCGTCGTCGGAGCACCGGTCAAGACCGTCATCGTGGTCGTGAAGTTCCCTGCCGCTTCGTCGAACTTGTAGGTCGTGGCACCCACCACGGCCGTGTTGCCGTCCTTCATGGCGTCGACGGCTTGAGCCGAAGTCACCGCGGCGAAGCTGGTCGTGACCACGTTCGCAACCGCGCCCGCCTTGGCGAGGTCGTTGACGTTGGCCTTGGCGTTGGCGGAAACGCCCTTGCCGTTGATGTTGAAGCCATCGAGGCCCAGGGTCTTCGCGGTGATTTCCTTCAGGTCGATGTCGATGGTTTCGCCATCGTTGGCACCGACTTGAACCGTCAGCTTGCCGGCGTCGGCCGACAGGACCTTCACGCCGTTGAACTGGGTCTGTTCCGAGACGCGGTTGATTTCGTCGAGGCGTTGCTTGATTTCACCCTGGATCGAGTCGAGGTCGCCGGCCGAGTTGGTGCCCGTGGCAGCCTGCACCGACAGTTCGCGAACGCGCTGCAGGTTGTTGTTGACTTCGGTCAACGCGCCTTCAGTCGTTTGAGCGATCGAGATGCCGTCGTTGGCGTTGCGCGAGGCTTGCGTCAGGCCCTTGATGTTGGCGGTGAAGCGGTTGGCGATGGCCTGGCCGGCGGCGTCGTCCTTGGCGCTGTTGATGCGCATGCCGGAAGACAGGCGCTCGATCGCGGTGTTCAGCGACGTTTGCGACTTGTTGAGGTTGTTCTGCGTGAGCAGCGAGAGACTGTTGGTGTTGATGACTTGCGCCATGCTCGACTCCTAATTGACAAAGGTTGTGGACTTCCGGCCTCTGGCCGTAACGCTGGACCTGCTCTCGCCGTGAGACTCAGGCCACCGTTGGATCAGTTATCGGCAGGCCCCTGGAAACATTTAGGGCCCGGCGCAAAAAATCGCCGGCCCCGTCCACCACCCTCGCGGCTCAAGCCGGCAGGTTCATCACCTCTTGATACGCGCTCACGAGCCGATTGCGCACCTGCAACCCGGTCTGGAACGCCACGTTGGCCTTCTGCAGGTCGACCATGACGTCGTTCAGGGCGATGCCGGGCTTGCCGAGCTCGAAGGCCTCGGCCTGGCCGTAGGCCCGGGTCTGGGCGCCGCTGATGTTGTCCAGCGAGCGCTTGAGTTCGGCCGCGAAGCCACCGGTCTCGGTGGGCGCGGCGGCGGCGGGCGTGAACCCCGCCTGGAGCGAGGTGACCCGCATCTGCTGCAGGACGGATTCGATGGCGGCGATCGACATGAGGAACTCTTTCGTTTGTTGAACTTTGGTGTTGCTAAAGAAGCGCCCAGGCGCTCCGTCGTCCTTTCAGCGTAGCAAGGGAAGTCCCCCATGCAAGCCACCAACAGACGGCAAAAACCCCCGCTGTTCGGTCCATCGAATTTGTTACGACTGCTCACAATCAACCGCGAAACGACAAGCCCGCTGACGACTTCTACGGCCTCCGGCATGACCTCTGAACAACAAACTTCCTACTTCCGCCTGACGACGCACCTTCCCGGCGCACCGGCCATGGCGAGGATCCCCGCATGAGTTCGACGGCACCCGCGAGCGCTGCGCCCGCAGCCCCCTCGCTCCCCTCGCTCCCTCCGATGCTCGAGCGCCTGCGCGCCCAGCCGAAGCTGCCGATGATCATCGGCGCGGCTGCGCTGGTGACCGCCGCGGCGGCCTTCACTCTCTGGAACCGCGGCCCCGACTACAAGGTGCTCTACACCAACGTGTCGGACCGCGACGGCGGCGCGATCATCGCGTCGCTGCAGCAGATGAACGTGCCCTACAAGTTCGCCGAGGGCGGCGGCGCGATCCTGATCGCCGGCGACAAGGTGCCCGAGGTGCGGCTCAAGCTCGCGGCCCAGGGCCTGCCCAAGGCCGGCGGCGTCGGCTTCGAACTGATGGACAACCAGAAGTTCGGCACCAGCCAGTTCGCCGAGCAGGTGAACTACCAGCGCGCGCTCGAAGGCGAGCTGGCGCGCTCGATCGAATCGGTCGGCACGGTGGAGTCGGCGCGGGTCCACCTGGCGCTGCCGAAGCCGTCGCTCTTCGTGCGCGAGCAGAAGAAGCCCTCGGCCTCGGTGGTGCTGACGCTGCAGCGCGGCCGCAGCATCGACGAGGGCCAGGTCAGCGCCATCGTCCACATGATCTCCAGCAGCGTGCCGGAGCTCGACCCCAAGAGCGTCACGGTGGTCGACCAGCGCGGCAACCTCCTCTCGGCGGCCAACAGCGGCGCCCGCGGACTGGACGTGAGCCAGCTCAAGTATGTGCAGGAGATCGAGCAGGGCTACATCCGCCGCATCGAAGCGATCCTGCAGCCGATCGTCGGCGCCAACAACGTGCGCGCGCAGGTGGCGGCCGACGTCGACTTCTCGGTCATGGAGCACACGGACGAGAAGTACCGCCCCAACCAGGAGCCCGGCAAGGCCGCGATGCGCAGCCAGCAGTCGAGCGAGTCGCTGCAGCAGGGCGGCGTGCCGCCCGGCGGCGTTCCCGGCGCCCTGTCGAACCAGCCGCCGGTCAACCCGAGCGCGCCGATCACGACCGCGCCCAAGCCCGGAACCCCTGGCGCTCCGACCGCCCCCGGCGCGGCGAACGGCGCCCCCGCATCGGTCGCGACCGCCGCGGTGGCCACCGGCCCCGCCAGCTCGCGCAAGGACGTCACGACCAACTACGAGCTCGACCGCTCGATCCGCCATGTGCAGCAAGGCGCCGGCGGCATCAAGCGGCTGTCGGTGGCGGTGGTCGTCAACTACAAGGACGCGACCGACGCCGCCGGCAAGACCAGCCCGCGCGCGCTCACGCCGGTCGAGATCGAACAGATCCGGAACCTGGCCCGCGAGGCCATGGGCTTCAGCCAGGACCGCGGCGATTCGCTCAACGTGGTCAACAGCGCCTTCGCGGACGACAACCGCGAGCCGGCCACGGCGGACGTCCCGTTCTGGCGCGACCGCGAGAACCTCGATCTCGGCAAGTCCATCGGGCTGTACCTCCTGCTGGCCTTCCTTGCGACGTTCGCCTGGTTCGCGGTGCTGCGGCCGCTGCTGCGCAAGCACCTGGCGCCGCCGCCGGCCCCGGTCCCGCCCGTGGCGAGCGCGCCGGACGAAGCCGCCGTCGAGGAGCCGACGCTGCCACAGGAGCCGACGATCTCCGCCGAAGAGAGCCTGCGCCAACGCGAGGCCGCCCGCCAGAAGGCGGATATGGAATACGCCCATCAACTCGCCGACCAGGATCCCAAGCTGGTGGCCACGCTGATTCAGCACTGGATGAACGCCCATGATCAGTGAAATCGGAACCCGCAAGAGCGCCATCCTGCTGATGGCGCTCGGTGAAGACCGCGCCGCCGCGGCGCTGGCCCACCTCGCCACCAGCGAGGTGCAGACCCTGGGCCTCGCGATGGCGAAGCTCGCCGCGGTCTCCAAGGACGAGCTGAACTCGGTGCTGTCCGAGTTCCGCGAGGAGACCGAGCAGCTGTCGGCGCTGCACCTGGGCTCGAGCAGCTACATCCGCGCGGTGCTCAAGAAGGCACTGGGCGACGACCGCGCCAGCAACCTGCTGGAGGACATCCTGCAGGCCGACGAGCCGCACAGCGGCATCGAGCGCCTGAACCAGCTCGAGGCCAGCGAGGTGGCCGAGCTGATCCGCGACGAGCACCCGCAGATCCTGGCGACCGTGCTGATCCACCTGGACCGCATGAAGGCCTCGGAAGTGCTCGAGAAGCTGCCGGCCCGCCTGCGCCACGACGTCATCATGCGCGTGGCCACCTTCGGCGGCGTGCAACCCTCGGCGCTCATGGAACTGACCGACGTGCTGACCGAGATGCTGTCGGGCCAGGGCCTGAAGCGCAGCCGCCTGGGCGGCGTGCGCACCGCGGCCGAGATCGTCAACCTGATGGCGAGCGCGCAGGAAGAGGAAGCCATCGCCCATGTGCGCGAGCACGACGAGGCGCTGGCGCAGCGGATCATCGACGAGATGTTCGTGTTCGAGAACCTGCTGAGCCTGGAAGACCGCAGCATCCAGCGCCTGCTGAAGGACATCGAGTCCGACTCGCTGATCATCGCGCTCAAGGGCGCGCCGCAGGAACTGCGCGACAAGTTCCTGACCAACATGTCGACCCGTGCCGCCGAGACGCTGCGCGAGGACATGGAACTGCGCGGACCGGTGCGCGTGTCGCAGGTCGAGACCGAGCAGAAGTCCATCCTGCAGGTCGCCCGCCGCCTGGCCGAAGCCGGCGAGATCGTGATTGCCGCGCCGGGTACCGATGACTTCGTCTGACCGCCCCTCCCCCTTCGGCTCGCGGGCCCGGCTGGCCGCGGCCTACCCGCTCGGCGCCGGCGCCACCGGCGCCGCGTCGACCCGACCGGCCCGGCCGCTGCTGTCCGCCTGGCAGCGCTGGGAGATGGACACGCTCGTCGAGCCCGCGGAGCCGGCCTCGGCGCCAGGTGCCCGCAAGAACATCCCCGCCCCGGAGGCGCCGCCCTCGATGGCGCTGCTGCATGCCGCCGAGCTGGCGGCACTGCGCCGCGAAGCGCGCAGCGCCGGCGAGGCCGAGGGCCGGCGTGAAGGCCGCGCACTGGGTCGCTCCGAAGGCCATGCCGAGGGCCGCACCGAAGGGCTGGCCGCCGGCCTGGCCGCCGCCAGCGCGCATGCCGAACAGCTGCGCGCCCTGGCCGCCAGCCTGCCGGCGGCGCTGCGCCGCGCCGAGACCGAGCTGGCCGACGCGGTGCTGACGCTGGCGCTCGACGTCGCGCGCCAGGTGGTGCATCGCACGCTGCGCGCCGAGCCCGAATGGGTGCTGCCGCTGGTGCAGGACCTGCTGCACACCGATCCCGCGCTGCAGGGCGAGCCGCGCCTGCTGCTGCATCCGGAGGACGTGGCGCTGGTGAAGAACAGCCTGGGCAACGAGCTGCAGGCCGCGGGCTGGCAGCTGCGCGCCGACGAGACGATGAGCCGCGGCAGCTGCCGCGTGCAGTCGGCCAGCGGCGAGCTGGACGCGAGCCTCGAAACGCGCTGGAAGAGCGTCACCGCCGTGCTCAACCGCGACATCGACGCCCAAGAGAGCTGAAATGAAACACCCCCGAAGCGCCTGCGGCGCCTCCCCCTCAAGGGGGCAACACCAGCGGCCCGGCAAAGCCGGTTCCGCGGTGTTCCTGGCCTTTGACTGCGCCGGTTTCATGCGTCGTGGGTCACTACATAGCGCGGAGGAAAACTGAGATGCCTGCACTCCTTCAAGACGCCACGGCCGCCAATCCCCACCTGCAGTCCTGGCTGGCCACGCTGGCCCAGGCCCGCAGCGACGTCAGCCGCTGCGCGATGACCACCCAGTCGGGCCGCCTGACCCGCGCGGTCGGCCTGGTGCTGGAGGCCGTCGGCCTGCAGTTGCCGGTCGGCAGCGACTGCCTGATCGAACTGCCCGCCGGCCATCCGCAGCGCCATGCCGAGGCCGAAGTGGTCGGCTTCGCGGGCGACCGGCTGTTCCTGATGCCGCAAAGCGAAGTGGCCGGCCTGGTGCCCGGCGCGCGCGTCTTCCCGCGCCCCGGCACCACCGGCTCCGCGCTCACGGGCGACGCCCACACCAAGCGGCTGCCGGTCGGCATCGGCATGCTGGGTCGCGTGGTCGACGCCGCCGGCCGCCCGCTCGACGGCCTCGGCCCGCTCGACGTCAGCCGCAAGGTGCCGCTGTCCTCGCCGCCGGTGAACCCGCTGTCGCGGGCGCCGATCGACTCGGTGCTCGACGTCGGCGTGCGTGCCATCAACGCCATGCTCACGGTCGGCCGCGGCCAGCGCATGGGCCTGTTCGCGGGCTCCGGCGTCGGCAAGAGCGTGCTGCTCGGCATGATGGCGCGCTACACCAGCGCCGAGGTGATCGTGGTCGGCCTGATCGGCGAGCGCGGCCGCGAAGTCAAGGATTTCATCGAGAACACGCTCGGCGAGGAAGGCCTGGCGCGCGCCGTGGTGGTCGCCGCGCCGGCCGACAACTCGCCGCTGCTGCGACTGCAGGGCGCGGCCTATGCGACCTGCCTGGCGGAGCACTTCCGCGACCTCGGCAAGGACGTGCTCCTGATCATGGATTCGCTGACCCGCTACGCGATGGCGCAGCGCGAGATCGCGCTGGCCGTGGGCGAGCCGCCGGCCACCAAGGGCTACCCGCCCTCGGTGTTCGCGAAGCTGCCGGCCCTGGTGGAGCGGGCCGGCAATGGCGCCCGCGATGCCGAAGGTCGCGGCGGCTCGATCACGGCGTTCTACACGGTGCTGTCCGAGGGCGACGACCAGCAGGATCCGATCGCCGACTCGGCCCGCGCCATCCTCGACGGTCACGTGGTGCTGTCGCGCACGCTGGCCGAGGCCGGCCACTACCCGGCGATCGACATCGAGGCCTCGATCAGCCGCGCCATGACCGCGCTGATCACGCCCGCGCAGTTCGACACCGTGCGCCGCTTCAAGCAGATGCTGTCGCGCTACCAGCGCAACCGCGACCTGATCAGCGTCGGCGCCTATGCGCCCGGCCACGACCTGCAGCTGGACCAGGCGATCGCGATGTACCCGCGCATCGAGGCCTTCCTGCAGCAGTCGATGGAAGAGCCCACCGACTACGCGGCGTCGATCGCCCGCATGAGCCAGCTGTTCGAATCCGCCTGAGCAAGCAAGGAACCCCCATGGCCCAGAGACTCCCGCTCGACACCCTGACCGACCTGGCGCGCACGCAGACCGACGATGCCGCGCGCCGCCTGGGCGCGCTGCAGACCGCGCAGCTCAGTGCCAACCAGAAGCTCGACCTGCTGCTGCAGTACCGCCAGGACTACTACGACCAGCTGCACGCGCTGATGAACAAGGGCCTGCCGACCGCGCAGTGGCGCAACTACCAGGCTTTCCTGGGCACGCTCGACGGCGCCATCGAGCAGCAGCGCGCGATCGTCGCCCAGGCGGCCAGCCGGCTGGACCACGGCCGCGTCGACTGGCAGCACCACAAGCGCCGCCTCAACTCCTTCGACACCCTGGCCGAGCGCGTGCGCCGCCAGGAGATGCTGGCGCAGGCCAAGCGCGAGCAGCGCGACAGCGACGAACGTTCGGCCCGCAAGTTCTTCGACCGCGCCGCCCACCCGACTCTTTGAAGTCCTTCCCGGATCCGCCCATGCCCACACCCATTTCGCCTTCCGTCAATCCCTCCGGCCAGCCGGTCTCGCAGGCCGGCACCCGCGGCCGCGGCGCCGAGCAGCCCGAAGGCCGCAGCTTCGGCGCGGTGCTGGACCGTTCGCGCGCTTCCAGCGGAGCGAAGACCTCCGCGTCTTCCGACGCCCCATCCGACACCGCGGCGGCGCGGCGCCCGAGCCGCGACGGCGAACGCAAGAGCGAACTCAGCGCCGCCGACGTGCTGGCCTTGCTGGCACCGCTCGCGGCACCGATCGCAGCGCCGATCGTCGCCACCGCGGCCGATGCCCGCGCGGGCGCGGACGCCGCGGCGTCCACCGCCAAGGGCGCGGCCATCGCCGGCGCCCTGCCGGACGGCGTCGCAGCGGACGCCTCCGCCAATGCGCTGCCGGCGGCCGACGCCGCGACCGCGCAGGCCGCCGGCACCGACGAGGCATCCCTGGCCGTGGCGCAGGATGCACCGGCGGCGGACGACGCTCCGGACACCCCGCACGCGGCCAAGCCGGCCGCCGCCATCGCTCCGGCCGGCAAGTCCGCCCTTGCGCAGCCTGCCGCCGAGACGGCCGCAGCCGCCGCGCCACAGGCCGCCGCCTCGCCGGCCTCCTCATCGGGCATGCCGCCGATTCCGGGCGCCAGAGCCACGGCACCGTCCGCCGGCCAAGCCGGGGCGGCCTCCGCTACGGCACCCACCGACACACCCAGGACCGCCGCGGTCCAGGCCGCCGCCGGTGCCACGACCTCGATCGCCGCCGGGGCCGCGCCCAAGAGCGCCGAGCCGCTCGACCCCGACACCGCATCGAGCCCGCAAGCGCTGCAGCCCCTCGCCTCGGCGATGCCGACGGCGTCCGACCGTGCCGCCGCGACCCGCAGCGCCACGCCGGTGCTGTCGGTCGCGCCGCCCGTGGGCAGCCACGAATGGGGCCCGGCGATCGGCCAGCAGATGATCCGCATGAGCGCCAGCGGCCACCAGACGGCCGAGCTGAACCTCAACCCGGCTGGGCTCGGCCCGCTCAAGGTGACGCTGACGATGGGCGACAACCAGGCCCAGGCGATGTTCGTCTCGGCCCACGAAGGCGTGCGCCGCGCGGTCGAAGCCGCCTTGCCGCAGCTGCGCACCACGCTCGCCGAGCAGGGCATCAGCCTGGGCCAGACCTCGGTCGGCGCGGACCCCCGCCAGCCCTCGCAGCAGGGCAGCTTCGCCGAGCAGAACCCGGGACGCTCCTCCGGCCAGTCCGACTATCCGGGCGCCGGCCGCGGCACCGACAACGCCGCGGCGCCGCAACGCGCCGCCTCCCGCCCCGATGCCGTGCGCGCAGCGAGCGCCGGCCTGGACACCTTCGCCTGAAGCGCGTCAATGAACGGATCTGAGGCGCTTTTCCACGCCTGATCGACCGTTCGCCAAGCCTTCAGTTCGCAAAGAATAGACCGAACAAGAAATCGAGCTTCACCATGGCCACCAACACTTCCGTCACTGCCGCCGCCCCTGCCGCCCCTCGCTCCTCGAAGCTGCTGATCGGCCTCCTGGTCGGGGTCAGCCTGCTGGCCGCCGGCGCGGCCGCCTATGTCTTCGTCGGCCCCAGGGCCATGCAGGCCGAAGCCGCCAAGCCGGCGCCCGAGAAACCGATCTTCGTCACGCTGGAGCCGCTGACCGTCAACCTCCAGGGCGGCGAAGGCCGCGGCAAGTTCCTGCACGTCGGCATCGCGCTGAAGGTGCGCGGCGAGCCGTCGAAGGCGCAGATCGTCGAATTCATGCCCGAGCTGCGCAGCCGGGCCCTCATGCTGCTGTCGAACCGGACCGCCGATTCGCTCGTTTCGCCCGAGGACAAGACCAAGCTGGCCGATGAAATCCGCGCCGAGCTCAACCGCCCGCTCAACGGCGAGTTGCCCGAGCAGGGCATCACCAGCGTCGCCTTCAACACCTTCGTGGTGCAGTGACCCCCACCAGGCAAGCCACCCATGGCCTATGAACAGGTCCTCTCGCAGGACGAGGTCGATGCACTGCTGCAAGGCGTCACCGGCGGCAGCGTCGACCAGACCGCATCCCCGGCTCCGCCGCCCGACGGCCTGCCGGCCTACGACCTCGGCGCGCCCGACCGCGTGGTGCGCAGCCGCATGCACACGCTGGAGGTCATCAATGACCGCTTCGCGCGCGGCCTGCGCAGCGCGCTGCTGAACTTCATGCGCCGCAGCCCCGACATCTCGGTCGGGCCGGTGCAGATCCAGCAGTACGCCGAGTTCGTGCGTCACCTGCCGGTGCCCGCGAACATCAACATGATGCACATGAAGCCGCTGCGGGGAACCGCGCTCTTCGTGTTCGATCCGAAGCTGGTCTTCCTGGTGGTCGACAACCTGTTCGGCAGCGACGGCCGCTACCACGTACGGGTCGAGGGCCGCGACTTCACGCGCACCGAGCAGCGCATCATCAAGCGCCTGCTCGACCTTTCTCTGCAATGCTACGGCGAGGCCTGGCAGCCGGTGTTCCCGCTGGCCTTCGACTACGTGCGCGCCGAGATGCACGGCAAGCTGGCCAACATCGTGGCACCCAACGAGGTGGTGATCAACACCACGCTGCAGATCGAGTTCGGCCCCATCGGCGGCTTCCTGCACGTGTGCATCCCCTACTCGATGATCGAGCCGATCCGCGACCTGCTGTCCAACCCGATCCAGGACGAGGTCGAGGTCGACAAGCGCTGGGTCAAGCAGATGTCCAAGCAGATGCAGGCGGCCGACGTCGAGCTCACCGCGGACTTCGTGAAGATGTCCTCGACCATCGGCGAGATTCTCAAGCTCCAGGTCGGCGACGTGCTGCCGATCGAACTGCCGACCACGGTCGTCGCCAAGGTCGATGGCGTGCCGGTGATGGAGTGCGGCTTCGGCACCTCGAACGAGCGCTACGCCCTGCGCGTGCAAAACATGATCACCCACCAAGACAGCGATGTGAAGAACGACCATGACTGACAACACCTCCTCCGCCAGCGACGCGGACGACTGGGCCAGCGCGCTGGCCGAGCAGACCGCCGCCGCCCCCGCAACGCCGGCCGCCGAGCCGGTGCCGGCCCCTGCCGCCGCCCAGGTCTTCCCGCAGATCCAGGAGCCGACCGCCGCCGCCGGCGTCTCGGCGGTGGACATCGCGCGCGTGATGGACGTGCCGGTGCAGCTCACCGCCGAGATCGGCCGCACCCGCATCACGATCAAGAGCCTGCTGCAACTCTCGCAAGGCTCGGTGGTCGAACTCGACGGCCTGGCCGGCCAGCCGCTCGACGTGCTCATCAACGGCTACCTGATCGCCCAGGGCGAAGTGGTGGTGGTCAACGACAAGTACGGCATCCGCCTGACCGACATCATCACGCCCTCCGAGCGGATGCAGAAGCTGGCGCGTTCATGAGCCTTCCGACCGTGCCCTCCCATGCGGTCGAAGTGGCGCCGGTGGTCGGCGCCTCGGGTCTGCTGCAGGCCGGCCTCGGCATGCTGATGGTGCTGGGGCTGATCTTCGCGTGCGCCTGGCTGGCGCGCCGCTTCGGCCTGCAGCGCTTCGGCGGCGGCGGCCAGGTGGTGAAGGTGGTCTCCAGCGCCAGCGTCGGCCAGCGCGAGCGCGTGGTGGTGGTCGAGGTCTCGGGCACCTGGCTGGTGCTGGGCGTCACTTCCAGCCAGATCCACACGCTGCACAGCCTGCCCGCGCAGTCGCTGCCGCAAGCCAGCGCCGCCGAGCCGGCGACGTTCAAGCCGATCGACCTGTTCGCGCAGAAGCTGCGCGAATCGCTCACCGGCAAGGCACGGGCGGCCTCGTGAGCCACGTCCTTCGACGCGGCCTTCGGGCCGGCCTCGTGCTGCTCGCCGCCACGCTGCCGATGGCGGCCTGGACCCAGGGCCTGCCCGGCCTGGTCAACACGCCCGGTCCGGGCGGCAGCCAGACCTGGTCGCTCAGCGTGCAGACGCTGGTGCTGCTCACCTCGCTGTCCTTCCTGCCGGCGCTGTTGCTGTGCATGACCAGCTTCACCCGCATCCTGATCGTGCTGGGCCTGCTGCGCACCGCCATCGGCACGCAGTCGTCGCCGCCAAACCAGATTCTGGTCGGCCTGTCGCTGTTCCTGACCTTCTTCGTCATGTCGCCGGTCTTCGACAAGGTGTACACCGAGGCCTACAAGCCTTTCTCGGAGAACAAGATCAGCACGGAAAAGGCGCTCGAGCGCGGCATCGAGCCCTTCAAGGCCTTCATGCTTCGGCAGACGCGCGAGAACGACCTGGCGCTGTTCGCCAAGCTCGCCAAGGTGCCCGAGATGCAGGGGCCGGAGGACGTGCCGCTGCGCATCCTGCTGCCGTCCTTCGTGATCAGCGAGCTGAAGACCGCCTTCCAGATCGGCTTCACCATCTTCATCCCGTTCCTGATCATCGACCTGGTGGTGGCGAGCGTGCTGATGTCGATGGGCATGATGATGGTGCCGCCCGCCGGCATCGCCCTGCCCTTCAAGCTGATGCTGTTCGTGCTGGCCGACGGCTGGCAGCTCCTCATCGGAGCCCTGGCCCAAAGTTTCTATACCTAGGTGAACTGACATGACTCCAGAAACCATCATGTCGATGGGCAACCAGGCGATCCAGGTGTCGCTGGTGCTCGCCGCGCCGCTGCTGCTGGTGGCGCTGGTCGTCGGCCTGATCATCAGCATCTTCCAGGCCGCGACCCAGATCAACGAAGCCACGCTGTCCTTCATTCCGAAGCTGGTGGCAGTGTTCGCGACGGTGGTGGTCGCCGGCCCCTGGATGCTCAACCAGATGCTGGACTACATCCGCACGCTGTTCATGAGCATTCCGCAGCTCGTGGGCTGAACATGTCCGCAACCTGATGCCGCCGGTCTTCGAGGTCACGTCGGCGCAGCTGACCGCATGGATGACGGCCTTCCTGTGGCCCTTCATCCGGATGCTGGCGCTGGTGAGCACCGCCCCCATCTTCAGCGAATCGTGGGTGCCGCGGCCGGTCAAGGTCGCGATCGCGGCGCTGCTCGCGCT
Organism: Variovorax sp. M-6; assembly: GCF_052114385.1. Taxonomy (NCBI): domain Bacteria; kingdom Pseudomonadati; phylum Pseudomonadota; class Betaproteobacteria; order Burkholderiales; family Comamonadaceae; genus Variovorax; species Variovorax sp. M-6. The sequence continues at coordinate 215,378 of NZ_JBFREQ010000010.1, forward strand.
GGTGATCGCGCCGACGCTGGGCCCGATGCCCGAGGTGCCCGTGGTCTCCGCGGGCGGAGTCTGGATCATCATCCAGCAGGTGCTGGTCGGCGCCGCCATGGGTTTCACGATGCGCATGGTGTTCATCGCGGTGCTGGCCGCGGGCGAGTACATCGGCCTGCAGATGGGCCTGTCGTTCGCGTCTTTCTTCGATCCGATGAACGGCGGCGCCACGATGGTGGTGGCGCGCTTCCTCAACATGCTGGCGATGCTGATCTTCGTCGCGGTCGACGGCCACCTGCTGATGATCGCCGCGCTGGCCCGGAGCTTCGAGGCGCTGCCGATCGCCGACGCGCCGCTGGCCGCGCAGGGCTGGATGTTCCTGGTCTCGGGCGCCAGCCAGATCTTCGCCAGCGGCATGATGCTCTCGCTGCCGCTGGTGGCCGCGCTGCTGATCCTCAACCTCGCGATGGGCATCCTGAACCGGGCCTCACCGCAGTTCAGCATCTTCGCGGTGGGTTTCCCACTGACGCTGCTGGCGGGGATCGGGATGCTGCAGCTGCTGATGCCGCACCTGGGGGCGTTCCTGGAACCGCGCTTCGCGGCCGGGCTGGATGCGATGGTGCGCTTCGCGGCGGCATTGCGGCGCTGAACGAATCGACCGCCTCCGACACGGGCCTTGCCGGTCGAACTGCAGATCGCGCACCCGGCTGCCGATATACCGGGGTTGCAGCCCCCGAAGACCGAACCACATGCTCAACACCACCCAGAAAGCCGGCATCCTGCGCCGAACCGGCGTCGACGTGCCGTCCAGGCCAAGTGCTTTCGAGGACATGGATCCGACGGGAGCCGACACCGCAAGAAGCCCGGCCTTGGTGGAATGGGCCGCGGCGGTCGACCGCCTGTTCGTCAGCTACGGCGCCGCGCGCGCGGCCAAGAGCCTGAGGGATGCCGAGGAAGCCCAGCAACTCGACCGGCTGCGGCGGATGGCGGTGAGCCCGGTGGGACGGCGGCGCGCGGAGTGGGCCACTTAGGGCAGGTACAGTCCAGGGGCTTCCGACCAACTGCCGCTTCGGCTCGCCCCGACGACTCGCTGCCCCATGCAAGCCATCCAGTACTTCAACCCGACGGCCCTGATCGACACCGTGGTCAGCCTGGTCTTCGCCTTCATTCTGGGCGCGATGATCGGCTTCGAACGGCAGGTGCGTCAGCGCACTGCGGGCTTGCGCACCAACACCCTGGTGGCGGTCGGCGCCGCCATCTTCGTGCTGCTGGGCGATCGCCTGTTCCAGATCCATGGCGGCAACCAGGGCCCGATCCATGTGGTCGCCTACGTGGTGTCCGGCATCGGCTTCCTCGGTGCGGGCGCGATCATGAAGGAAGGTGCGAACGTCACGGGCCTCAACACCGCCGCCACGCTCTGGGGCTCGGGCGCGGTGGGCGCCTGTGCCGGCGCCGGCCTGATCGGCGAGGCCATCATCGCTGCGATGTTCGTGCTGGCCAGCAACACGCTGCTGCGCCCGGTGGTCAACCGGATCAATCGCCAGCCCGTCAACGAAGAGGCCAGCGAGGCGATGTACACCGTCTACGTGATCTGCAGCAGCCAGAGCCAGGCCGACGTGCGCGAGAAGGCGATCGAGTTGCTGGAGGCCGCCAACTATCCGGTGCGCGAAGTCGACCAGCATCCCTTCGGCCAGACGGAGATCGAGATCGATGCCCGGCTCTATGCCACCGCCGTGGAGGCGGAGGAACTGGACAAGGTCACGGCTGCGCTCGAGGCCCATCCGGGCGTCTCGCAGGCGTTCTGGAATTCGAGCGGCGAGGAATAGTGCCGGGGCGTCGTGCCCTCACCCGTCGCCCCGTCGCTCCAGCACGGCGCGATCCCATTTGCCGAGTTCCGCCGCAGCACCATAGGTGCTCTGCAGGAACTCCAGCAGGTCGAGCTCCGGAGTCGCAGCCGTGCGCACGGCGTCATACGGCAGGATGAACTCCCGTGCCTGGGGGTGGTAGAAGGCAGCGGACGGCCGCACCCGCTGCGCTCCGTATCCCGGCGGCTCCGGGTATGCGTAGGCGTAGAACGCGGGCTCCTCGAAGGCGCCGCCGCCTGGCCAGAAGCCGGCGCTGCTGCATTCATGCGAGTAGGCCTCGACCATCACGCGTTCGGGGCAGTTCGGAGCGCCCCCGGGGTGGCGCGGTGCCGCCCGACCCGAAAAGCGCGTGCTGGCAAGGTCGAAGCTTCCCCAGAAGAAGTGAACCGGACTCTGCTTGCCTGCAAAGCCGCTGCGAAAGCGCTTGAAGACCCTGTCGACCTGCAGCAAGGCACGCCACCAGCGGTTGACGGCCGCTGCGTCGTACGCGGCGTGCGCCACGTCCTGTGCAAAGGGAATGGCGGTTTCCACCTCCACGGGCCTTGGCATCAGCGCCGGCGTCACGCCCAGCGACTTCAATGCGTCGGTGTACTTCGCGTAGAAGGCCGCCACCGACATCGGCGCAAGCGCCAGCCTGCCCGCTTCGCCCTCGCTGGTGCGCAGCACGAGCGCATGGTCGACAAAGTCGAACTCCACCACCAGGAGCTTCGAAAGCCAGGGCATCGGCGATGTGGTGAGTCCTCGTTCGCTGAGGTACAGCGTGACCTGCCACCAGTGGTTCTCCATGGGCGCGAGCGCGAGCCGCGTCTTGCCCACGATTTGCGTCCACATGTGGAGCGTGGCATACGTTTCGCGCCACTGCGCCAGCGACAGTTCGGGCCATTTCGGGCCAGGGCGCGTGTCTCGGACGGGTGTTGAATCTGACATGGCTGGCTCCTGATGAAGCGGGCGCCGAGCGGGGCTCGCCGTCGTCCCCGGTGTCGGTGGCACATGGTCATCGTGCTCGGCCAGGGCGAATGCCCAGCGTACGGCCGAGCACACCGATGGTCAAGCGCGTGGCAGGCCGGTCAGGCCGAGGGCCGCGCCCCAGGTTGCAGGACAGAGCGGGCACAGGGACGCCATGCGAAGAGGGACATCGAAGGACTCCGACGCTCCGGTCGACATGGAGCCTCGTTTCTCATGGTGCACCTCGGACGAGTGACGTCGTGTCCCGGCGGGCCGGAACCCAGCAGCTCCACGCCTCCTGGGACAGCGGCCGCGCGAGGTCGGGCGGCGTCTGCAGCACACTGCCGACGCTGACGAAGCCCGCCAGGAACTCTTCTTCCTGAAGGCGCAGCTCGCTCTTGAGGCGCGCATCGAAGCAGCGATCGCCGCTGAGGACGATCGCGCCGAAACCCAACGCATGCGCGGCATTCAGCAGATTGCCCAACGCCGCGCCGGCGGCCAGGACTTGCTCCCGCTCGGGAACGCGCTTGCGCTGACGCGGCGAGACGACGAATCCGAGGAGGCACGGCGGCTGCGTCGCGTGCTCGCGGGCCTTTCGCAGATCGGCGACGCTCGCCAAGGGATCGCGCCGCAACTTCTCCTGTTCGAACAAGGAGGCGAGCGCCTCGCGGCTCTCGGCTCCAAACTCGATCACACGCCAGGGTCGCAGTCGTCCGTGGTCCGGCGCCGACAGCGCCGCCTGGACCATCAGGTCGATCTGCTCGGGATTCGGCGCCGGTGCCCCCAGACGCCGAGGCGCGACCGATCGCCGTTCGAGGAGCCTGGACAGCGGCGCCTCGGGCTGCGTCGCCCGGCGCAGCATTTCGACGTCGCCGAAAGCAAGATGGCGCAACGAGCGATCGGCCAGCGGATGCGTCACCAGTGCCCAATAGGCGCCGGGCATCTCCGGGGTTCGTGCGGCGGCGATCCACTCCGCACGGAGCGCCTCGTAGCCGACCTCGCGGCCGAATTGTCGAAGCGCCCGTGCGTGCAGGGTGTTCAGGGCGGCATCCAGCCGGTCGGCACGCGAGTCCGCCGCCAAGGCCATGGCGCAGGCAGCATCAATCAGCGCCGCGGGCCCTCCGCCTGAAGACGGCACTAGTCCGCGGAGTGTCTCGAGGGGTAGACAGGTCCTCAGAACGGAACGCTGCAAGTGACGCCCGAGGCTCGCCAGATGGCGGGGTTGGATGGACATGGCCGCGGCACCAGGTTTCAAGTCGACACTCCTTGTGCGTTCGACTGTCGCGAAGGCATCAAACGCTATTCAAAACAGGAATAGCGCAGTGTAGACGCGTTGCATCGCTCTTGCGCGGCCCCGCGCATCGGTCGCGCTTGAAAGCGCCAGCCCGCAGCCTAGGAATCCAGCGGCGGCGGCCGCATTCTCGGGAGTTCTTTTTCCGCCGCCTTGCCGGCTGCCGTCCCCTGGCGCACGGTGTCTTTGCGGCCGGACGTGTTCGACGAGGAAATCGCGAACGAGACGGCGGACAACCCGATCACGAAGGTCGTCATCATGAGGTTTCGCTCGATGGCATGCTTTCCCTCGTTGAAAAGCCAACGCAAGCCTGCAAGCAATTTGTGCCCTTCAGAAAATCGCATCGCGGTACTCGTGAATCTCGTTGAACTTCTTGCGTGCTTCATGACAAATCATATTTCCAAGTCCATTTCGCTCGCAAGCGTTCCTTCGGTCCACGAAGCGTCCGGGTGTCGAACAGTGTTGTGAAGTCGCACTCTCACTCTCCGCGGGGCGGCCTCGCCAACCAACCCGCCAGCGCGCAAACCGACAAAAGAACCGCCCAGGAACTGGCTGCCATGACCCGCAGTGAGGGCGGAGGCGGCGCCATCGTCATGCCGACGATCGTGAAGACCAGAAGCACCAGAGTCAGCGCGGTGAGGGCCATCCGCTTGCCGCGGGACAGGCGGCATCCGGGGATGAACAGGCACAGGCCGAGCACCACGATGGCGGCCTCGACGGCCAAGGCCGCAGGCATGTGCTGCCAGAGGCCGACGCCCACTTTCGCCGAATCGGCGCCGACCAGAGGCATTTCGGGCCGGTGAACCAAGGCGTCCAGGAGCCAGTGCGAGAAGACAGCCGCGGCAACAAGTGCGGCGACGCGCATCTTCGAGGGTCCGAGGCGCCCATACCAGACGAACGCCACCGCTGCGCCCAAGGCGGACCAGCCCATGGCGGCCAGCAATCCATGCAAATAGGGAAAGACGAACTCCGCCTGGTGCGTGCGGGCGAAGTCCGCAGGCAGCGCGACGGACTCCCAGCCAAGCAGAACGAAGAGCCACAACAGCATGTCCAGCAGCAGCCCGGCTGCGATGAACACGCCTGCATTCACGCGCCGCTCGGCGCGTCCCAAGGCCAAGCCGACACCCATGTGACCAGCGAACATCAGGCCCCCCTTTCCGAGGACGGACAGATCCGGATTGTCGGCCCATCCGGCGCCAGGATGGGCTCAGGCAGGGACGCTGCGCGCCGGGCCGAAACAGGCCGGTGCCGCCTGGCCGCCGCGCGGCATATCTCTCACAGGTAATTGAAGAGCGAGATCGAAGCCAGCTTCGCAAAAGTCATCTGCGTCGCCTGCAGCGAGGTCTGGCGCTGGTAGAACTCCGAGATCGCGCTGGCCGGATCGAGGTCCTGGACCGCCGAGAGGTAGCTCTTGTCCATCAGGTCGCGCGATGCGCCGCCAACATCGAGGGCGTCGATCTCGTTCATGCGCGAACCCACCGACGACAGGACGGTCAGCACGTTGTCGTGCGCGTTCGTGACCTTGACGTTGGCGGTGCTCAGCGCGTTCTGCAGCTTGGCCTGCGCCGCGGCGCCGCCGCCGGCGAGCGGCGTGCGCAGCGCCGTCACCAGCGCGCCGATGGTCGCGAAGATGTCGGTGCCTGCATTCTTGGCGGTGCTGACGTCGAAGCGGTCGCCGTCGGCCGGCGTGCCCATGATGCTGATCTGCAGGCCGCCGAAGGCGATCGGCGAGCCGGCCGTGAAGGGACCGGACGCGGCGACCACGGGGGGCACGTCGTTGGTCGATACGGTGTAGTTGCCGCCCAGGAAGCTGATCTCGAAATCCTTGCCGTAGTTCGGCGCGGTCGCATCGACCACGCCGACCGGACCGAAGACCCCGGTGCCGCTGTTTCCCGCCATGCCGGCGGTGACATAGCCGGCGCCGCCCTGTACCGACTGGAACACGGTGCGGCCGTCGTCGGAGGTCGACAGCTGGCGCGCCACGTCGACCTGCATCAGGCGCTGGCCCTGGTCGCCCACGTACTGCACGAAACCGCCGGCCTGCGCGACGAAAGGCGGGTTGGCGCTCTTGAAGCCGGCGAACAGGAACTGGCCGTTGCCGTCGTCGGTGTTCGCGAGGCCCACCAGTTGGTCGAGGCTGCTCTGGATCGCGGTGGCCAGCGAGGCGCGGTCGTCGTCCGAGATCGTGCCGTTGCCGGCCTGCACGGTCAGGGCCTTGATGTTCTGCAGCAGCACCGTGGTGCTGTCGAGCGCGGTCTCCTCGCGCTTGAGCTGCAGCATCGCGCGCTCGCGGCTGGTGGCGTACTGCGAGGACTCGGCCAGCGTCTGGCCGATGCCGAGCGCCCGCGCGGCGCCGACCGGGTCGTCGCCGGCCGTCAGGAACTTGGTCCCGGCGGACAGCCGCTGCTGGACGTTGAAGAGGTTCTGCTGCTGCAGGCCCATTGCGAAGGTGTTCCGCTCGAAGAATGAACTGGTGCTGATGCGCATCACGGCTCCTGGAATTGGATGGGGTTCGGTGGGATCAGCTGCGGATGCCGAGGATCGCGTCGAAGATCGTCGAGGCGGTCTGGATCACCTTTGCATTGGCCTGGTACATCTGCTGGTACATCAGAAGATTGGCGGTTTCCTCGTCCTGGTTGACGCCCGAGATCGACTGCTGGCTGGCCTTGATTTGGGTGGTCACGCTCTCCTGCGTCTTGCCGGCGACCTTGAGCTCCATCGTCTTGTTGCCGACCTCGCTGACCAGTTGCGAGTAGGCGCCGTTGAAGGTGGTGGTGCCGTTGCCCATGGTGGTCTGGCGCTGCAGCGCGCCGAGCAGCAGCGCATTGCTGCCGTCGGAGACGCCGGCGCTGTTCTTGCCGACGGTGAAGGTATCGCCATTCGCCGGCGCGCCGGTCATCGTCATGCTGATGCCGTCGAAGCTGATCTTGGCGCCGGCGGTGTAGGGCACCGGGGTGTTGACCGGATAGGTCGTCGAGGTGCCGTTGGCCAGCGTCACGGTGACGGGGGAGGCCGCGGGGAAGCCCGACAGCGTGCCGGTGGCCGCGTCGTAGCTCAGCGTCACGTTGGCGGCCAGCGGCGTGCCGGGGTAGCTGGCGTCGACGGTCGCGGCGCCAAGCTTCCCGCTGCCCTGGTTGCCGGCGCTGTTGCCGGTGATCACGGGCGAGGCCGCAGCCACCTTGGCCGGGTCCAGTACCAGCACGTCCATGTCGCGCGCGCCGCTGCGGGTGGGCTGCACCAGGAAGCTGTCGCCGTCCTGCGCCGTGCCGCTCGCCTGCGACAGGCTCACGCCGTCGAAGGTGATCGGAAAGGTGGTGAAGGTGCCCATGGCCGTCTTGTCCGACAGCCGGGTCACCGAGTAGTTCAGCGTGCCCGCGACATCCTTCACCTGCACCGAGTAGTCACTGGTCGTGAGCTGGCCGATGTTGGTCACGCTGCCGGCGAGCACCAGGTTGCCGGTGTTCTTCGCGTTCAGGAAGACGCCGGGCGCGGCGGTCGTGAAGAAGTCCGTCCCGAGCGCGCCGTTGAGGTCGACGCCCAGATTGTGCTGGTCGTTGAAGGCGCCCGACACCGCCATCGCGAGCCGGCCGATCGCATTCTGCGTGGGGATGAGCGTCTGGGTCCGGAACGACATCAGGCCGCCCAGCGAGCCGCCCGTGATGACGTTGTCGCCGAGCTCCGACACCGTGCCGGACAGGCCCACCAGGGCCACCGTGGTGCGGGTCGGATCGGCGGCCGACTGCACCGCCTTCACCGCTGCGGCCTGGTCGCCCATCACCAGCGACTGGCCGTTGCCCATGAAGACGTTGTACTTGCCGTTGTCCTGCTCGAGCACCTTGACGTCGACGATCTGGCTCAGCTCGCTCACCAGCTGGTCGCGCTGGTCGAGCAGGTCGTTCGGGGGCTGGCCACCGGCGACCGCGCTCATCATGCTGATCTGCTTGTTGAGACTCGCGATCTTGCTGGAATAGGTGTTGATCTGGGCCACGGCGCCCGTGACCTGTTCGTTCACCGACGCATTGAGGTCGTTCAGGTAGCGGTCGGTGGCGCGGAACTTGTTGGACAGCGACTGCGCCGAACTGATCAGCTGCTGGCGCGCGGCCGGGTCGGCCGGCGTGTTGGCGACGCCTTGCACCGCCGTGAAGAAGGTCTGCATCAACGGGCTCAGGCCGGCGGTCTTGTCGGCCAGCAGGGAGTCGATGCGGCTGATCTCGGTGCCGTAGGCGTTCAACGCCGCCGAGGAGGACTGGGCCGATGCAAGTTGCGCCGTGAGATAGCGGTCGTAGCTGCGGGTGATCGTGGTGACGCTGGCGCCGGTGCCCATGTATCCGGAGCCGGTGCTGATCGCGCCGTTGGTGGCGACCTGCGCGACCTGCCGGCTGTAGCCCGCGGTGTACACGTTGGCGGTGTTGTGGGCCGTGGTCATCAGCGCGGTCCGGGCGACGCTGAGGCCGCTCAGGCCCGTAAAAAACAAGCTTCCTGACATGGAGGTTTACCTGGTTGTCTGTAGGGTGGGTGTGACTTGCGGCATCGTCGTTGCGATGCCTTCAGGTCTATATCGGCAGCATCAGGCCAAAGTTGAAGGCCGTGCGTCGTCGTGGCGCCGGAGCCGGAAGATGCCGACGACGTCCGAGAGGCCTCCGGCCTGCTCCTGCAGCGATTGCGCGGCGGCGGACGCTTCTTCCACCAGCGCCGCGTTCTGCTGCGTCACCTGATCCATCTGCGTGATCGCCTGGTTGATCTGCTCGATCCCCGAGGTCTGCTCCTGGCTCGCCGCCGTGATCTCGCCCATGATGTCGGTCACGCGCCTCACGCTGCCGACGATCTCTTCCATGGTCTTGCCCGCTTCGGCCACCAGCGCGCTGCCCGCGCCCACCT